>DATFUG010000130.1:0-7831 GCA_035261025.1 Steroidobacteraceae bacterium
AGATGCCAGCGCCCGCAGTTCCCGTACTGGCAGCACCGGTGCCGGCAGCGCCCGGGCCGGAGCCGGCGCCCGCCGAGGTCCTCGTGGCACCGGCGGTTGCACCTCCCCTGGTCGCGCTGTATATCCAGGTCGGCGCTTTCGCCGAGCCCGCCAACGCGCAGCGGCTGGTCGAGCGGCTGCGCGCGGCCGGGATTCAGCAGGTTTTCACGCTCGACAGCACGGCGACGGGCCCGCTGCTGCGCCGCGTCCGCGTCGGCCCGGTCACAAGCGTCGAGGATTTTGACCGGCTCGCCGCGCGGCTGGCGAGCCTCGGCTACCCCGAGGCGCGGCTCGCCAACGACTGATCGCTGCCGCTACACTGCGCTCCGCCGCGCCCGACGCGGCCTTCATCACAGCTGCGGAGAATTGCGGATGAGCCTGAGTCGTTCCTTGCTGATTGCCCTGGGCACGGGCTGGGTCACGGTGTCGGCCGCCCTGACGAGCGGCGCCGCGGCGCCGCTCGCGCTCGCGCCGGCACCGGAGGCGCGCAGCTGGATACTGATGGATTTCGGCAGCGGGCAGACCCTGGCCGAAGGCCATGCCGACCAGCGCATCGAACCGGCCAGTCTGACCAAGCTCATGAGCGCCTACGTGGTGTTCACCGCCCTGCGCGCCGGGCAGCTGAAGATGGATGAACAGGTCCTGATCAGCGAGCACGCCTGGCGCGCGGAAGGTTCGCGCACCTTCGTGAAAGTGGGCACGCGCGTCCCGGTCGAGGTGCTCATCAAGGGCATGATCGTGCAATCGGGGAACGATGCGACCGTCGCGCTGGCCGAACGGGTGGGTGGGAGCGAGCCGGCGTTCGTGCAGATGATGAACAGCGCTGCGCAGCGCCTGGGGATGCGGGGCACGCACTTCGAGGACGCCAGCGGCCTGCCCTCCCCGACCCACTACAGCACGGCGCGTGATCTGGCGACTCTGTCGCGGGCGATCATCCGCGACTTCCCCGAATACTATGGCCTGTACTCGCTGCGCGAATTCACCTGGAACAACATCCGCCAGGAAAACCGCAATGGCCTGCTGGAGCGGGATCCGAGCGTCGACGGCATCAAGACGGGCCACACGGAGACCGCCGGTTACTGCCTGATCGGTTCCGCAAAGCGCTCCGGCATGCGCCTGATTTCCGTGGTGCTCGGCGCGCGTGGAGTCGTGGCGCGCGAGACCGGCAGCGCGGCGCTGCTGAACTATGGCTTCAGCACCTTCGAGACGGTCAGCGTCCGCAAAGCCGGCGAAACGGTGCTCAAGCCGCGGGTGTACAAGGGCACGGAGCCGTACGTGGCGCTGGTGACCCACCTCGACGTCGCGGTCACCGTGCCGCGAGGCCAGGGCACCACCGTGACGACGCGCACGCTGCTGCGCCGGCCGCTCATTGCACCGCTCCCGGCCGCCACCGCGGTCGGTGAACTGCAGGTCGCCATCGACGGCAAACCAGTTGCTGGTGCCGCCCTCTACCCCTTGGCCACCGTGCCGGAGGGCGGCTGGTGGCGGCGGATGATCGACACGGTCAGCCTGTGGTTCTGAGCCGGGCAGGCTAGACGATGGCCGAACCGTTCCCCCTCTGTCATCTGAACGGCCAGCTGCTGCCGTTGCGCGAGGCACGCATCTCGCCACTCGACCGCAGCTTCCTGTTTGGTGACGGCGTCTACGAAGTAATCGCCGTGCATGGCGGCCACGCCCCGCAGCTCGCCGCCAACATCGCGCGCCTGGCGCGCAGCCTCGGGGAGCTGAAGATTCGCAATCCCTACCAGGCCGGGCAATGGGCCGAGCTGATCCGCGAACTCGCCGCCGCCAACGGCGGTGGTGATCTCTATGTCTACCTGCAGGTGTCCCGCGGCAGCGAATACGGCCGTAATCACGCGCCGCTACCGGATGTCGAACCCACGGTGTTTGGCTTCTGCGCGCCGCTGCCGCCCACGCCGCCGGAGCTGTACGAGCAGGGCCTGAGCTGCATCACGGCCGCCGACACGCGCTGGGCGCGCTGCGACATCAAGTCCGTGGCGCTGCTGGCCAACGTGCTGCTGCGCCAGCAGGCGATCGACGCCGGTGCGGCCGAGGTCATCCTGCTGCGCGACGGGTGGCTGACCGACGCCAGCGCTTCGGCCGTGCACGCCGTCATCGGTGGCGAGATCCGCACGCCGCCGCGTAGCCACCGGCTGCTGCCCGGCACGACCCGCCTGCTGGTCGAGGAACTCGCCGCCGCCCATGGGATCCCGTGGAGCGATGCCGCCGTGAGCGAGGCTGCGCTGCGCGGTGCCGATGAAGTCTGGCTCAGCGCTTCGACGCGCGGGGTCGTGCCGGTGACCCGGCTCGATGGACAACCCGTGGGAGACGGCCGGCCCGGGCCAGTCTGGAAGCGGATGCGCGCACTCGTCGAAGCCAGCTGGCTGCCCGGCTAGGAGGCGGCGGTGGACACGCCGAAACTGCTGACCTTCCCCTGCGCCTACCCGATCAAGGTCATGATGCGCGCCGAGCCCGCGGTGCGCGCCCGCGTGGATGAAGTGCTGGCGCGCCACGCCGAGGCCGCGGCCGTCGCGGACGCCACGGAGCGCCCCTCGGCGCAGGGCAACTTCCGCTCCGTGACCTACACCATCCACGCGCGCGACGAGCAGCACATCGCGGCGCTATTTGCCGATCTCAAGAGCGTGGACGGCGTGCTGCTGGTGCTCTAGCGCGAACTGTGTAAAGAAGAGCGGCGTGAACTCAGCTCCCACCTGCTGTACGTCGCCCGGGCCGCCGAGTGCCGCCAGCTGGGTCATCGCAAGCCCCGGGTAGCCGCAGGGATTGATGCGCCGGAAGGGCTCCAGATTCATGTTCACGTTCAGCGCCAGACCGTGATAGCTCCCACCGCGGCGGACCCGCAGGCCGACGCTGGCGAGCTTGGCGCCATCGACATAGACACCCGGTGCGCGCTCGCGGCACCGGGCCTCGATGTGATGAGCGGCGGCCAGCGCGATCACGGCGCGCTCGAGCGCCGTGACCAGATCGCGCACGCCGCGACGGGCGCGGCGCAGATCGATCAGCGGATAGACCACGAGCTGTCCGGGGCCGTGATAGGTCACCTGGCCGCCCCGATCGATCCGCACCACCGGAATGTCGCCGGCCGCGAGTACGTGCGCGGCATCGGCGTTCATGCCCAGCGTGTAGACGGATTCGTGTTCGAGGAGCCAGAGCTCATCGGGTGTGTCCGGACCGCGCTTCGCGGTGAACTCCTGCATCGCCCGCCAGGTGGGCTCGTAGGGCACCCGCCCGAGCCACTTGACCGCAGGAGTCCTGATCTCCGAGGACCGGACCTGATAGGTCTCGACGGGGTCCACGGCGCTCACGAACTGCGCAGCGCACGGCCCTCGTGCAGGCCGACGTTGTTCCCGGCGAGCGCCCGCTCGGCGCGATAACTGGAGCGCACCAACGGTCCGGAAACGCACTCTCGAAAGCCACGGGCCAGCCCGGCCGCGCGATAGCGCACGAATTCATCGGGCGTGACAAAGCGCACCACCGGCAGGTGGTGCACGGTGGGCCGCAGGTACTGGCCGAGCGTCAGGATGTCGACGCCCGCCGCGCGCAGATCGTCCATGCACTCGAAAATCTCCTCATCGGTCTCACCCAGACCCAGCATCAGGCTGCTCTTGGTGAGCAGCGTGCGCCGATGCGCCTTGGCGTAGCCCAGCACGTCGAGGGTCTGCTGGTAGCCGGCGCGCGGATCGCGCACCGGATGGGTCAGGCGGCGCACGGTTTCGATGTTCTGCGCGAACACCTCGACGCCCGAATCGACGACGCGCTCCACGTCCTGGCGCACGCCCTGAAAATCGGGCGTCAGCGCCTCGACCGCCGTGTCCGGCGTGCGCCGCTTGATCGCGCGCACGCAGGCGGCGTAGTGCTCCGCCCCGCCATCGCTCAGATCATCGCGATCCACGGAGGTCAGCACGACGTAACGCAGCTTCATCAGCGCCACGCTGGCGGCGACGTTGTCCGGCTCGCCGGCATCGAGCCAGCCGCGCGGATTTCCCGTATCGACGGCGCAGAAACGGCAGGCGCGCGTGCAGACCGCGCCCATCACCATGATCGTTGCCGTGCCGGCGTTCCAGCACTCGCCGATGTTCGGACACTTGGCTTCCTCGCAGACCGTGGCCAGGCGGTGCTCGCGTACCGTGCGCCGCACCGCCTCGTACCCGGCGCCGGCCGCCAGCGGCGCCTTGAGCCAGCGCGGCTTGCCCGCGGGTGCGGCGGGCGGTGGCGCGCCGTGGGCGCGCACCCCGTCCTTGATGGCCGTGAAACCCTGCGCCGTGCGGTACTTCTCGCCACTGCGTGGCGCCTCGATGGTGACGGGAATGCTCTTGAATTCGCTCATGTTCTGGACCGGCCGGCCACGCAAGGCGCGTGCCGCCTGGCGCCTCATCATAGCCCAGTTGCGCCCGCATTCAGCGCCGCCAGGCGTTCCGCGGAGCCGACGTCCACCCACTGCCCCCCGAACAGCTCACCGCGGAGCCGTCGCGCCGCAATCGCGCGCCGCAGCACGGGCAACAGGGGAAATCTGCCCGCAGCGCAGCCCGCGAACAGCTCCGGCCGGTAAACGCCAATGCCCGCGTAGGTGTAGCGCGTTTCGCCCGTTTCCAGCACCTCGCCATTCTGCAACGCGAAATCGCCGCGCGGATGATGTTCGGGATTGGGCACCAGCACCAGCTGTGCCAGCGCCGCGGGCGCGATGGTCAGGCGCGTAAAATCGATATCGGTGTAGGTGTCGCTGTTGACCACCAGGAATGGCGCTGCACCGAGCAGCGGCAGGGCCTGGAAAATCCCGCCTCCGGCCTCCAGAGGCGCGGCCGGTTCGTCGCTGTAGTGGATCGTAAGCCCAAAGCGGCCGCCCTCGCCCACCGCCGCGCGAATTCGTGCGCCGAGCCAGGACAGGTTGATCACCACATCGCGCACGCCGGCGCGCGCCAGCGCCTCCAGGTGCCAGACGATGAGCGGCTTGCCGCGCACTTCCAGCAAGGGCTTGGGCGTGAGGTCGGTCAGCGGCCGCAGCCGCTCTCCGCGCCCGGCCGCGAGCAGCATCGCCCTCACGCCGGCACCGCCGGGCCGGCGTACACCCGCGCGTTGGCGGGCCCCAGCCCGGGCACGAGCCGGTGCTCCACCCAATCGCTGAAGCGGCGCAATTCGCCGTACCGCGTCGCCGTGTCACGCACATGCTCGAGGGTGCGCGGCAGATCGGCGAGGAACCCCTGCTTGCCATCCCGGTACCAGAGTCGGGCGAAGATGCCGAGCACCTTGAGATGGCGCTGCAGGCCGATCAGATCAAACCAGCGCACGAATTCTTCGCGGCTGGCGCCCGCCGGACCCCCGGCGGCGCGCAAGCGCGCGCGATAGCCATCGAGCCAGGCTTCCACGTCGGCGCGCGGCCAGGCGATGTAACAGTCCTTGAGGAGCGAGACCAGGTCGTAACCGACCGGACCGGCCAGCGCGTCCTGGAAATCGATCACCCCGGGACTGCGTTCGGCGGTGATCATGAGGTTACGCGAGTGATAGTCCCGGTGCACGAGCACGAGCGGTTGCTGCAGGGCCTCGCGCTCCAGAAATGCAAAGGTGTCGGCAAGCAGCGCGCGCTCTTCTTCATCGAGCACCAGCGCCAGGTGGCGGGCGCAGAACCAGTCGGGGAGCAGCTGCATTTCACGTTGCAGTGCCGCCGCGTCGTAAGGCGGCAGCTCGCGCGCACCGCTCGCCCCATGCAGCTGGATCAGCGCCAGCGAGTCGAGCGCCTGCCCATACAGCAGCGCGGGGGCCGCCCCGCCATTGAGGCGCGCGAGCATATGAGTGGCGCCCAGATCCTCGAGCAGCAACAGCCCGCGTGCGCCATCGGCGGCCTCCACCTCGGGCACGTGGACGCCGCAGGCACTGAGCAGGCGGGTCACGTGCAGGTAGGGCGCCGTGTCCTCTTTGCCAGGCGGCGCATCCATGATGACGCGCGTGCCGCCCTGCGGCCGCCAGACACGGAAATAGCGCCGAAAACTGGCGTCGGCCGATGCCGGTTCGAGCCGGCAGTCACGCGGCCAGCCCAGCTCGCTCGCCAGCCAATCGCGTATCACTTCGATGCGCGCGTCGGCGCCACCCATGTTCGTCCAGCGTTGAGTTGGGAGCGGCCATTATAATGGCGCGGCAAATGATTGCCTTCCCGCAATACCGGCGCCGCGCCCGTCTCGTCCTGCTGCTGGGTGCGCTGGCCGCCGGAGCGCAGGCCGCGGACGAGTCCTGCGTCCCGGAGCCGCTGCACCTGCAGGCCGCGCTGGCGCCCGACGGTGCCATCCGGATCTCGAGCTGCGAGCTCCATGTCGCCGCGAATGGCGACATGGAGCTGCTCGGCAAGGTCAGCGTCAACATCAACGGCCGCGAGCTGCACTGCGAGCGCTTGAGCTACATCGCCAGTACGCATGAGCTGAAGCTCGTG
This sequence comes from Steroidobacteraceae bacterium, assembly GCA_035261025.1. GTDB lineage: Bacteria > Pseudomonadota > Gammaproteobacteria > Steroidobacterales > Steroidobacteraceae > FEN-1191. The sequence goes on from DATFUG010000130.1 coordinate 6,476, forward strand.
GGCACCGTCAGCTACGAGGATGCGGGCCTGCGCGTGACGGGCGAGACCGGCAAGTATGACGACAGCGGCGCCCAGTTCCAGCACGCGATGTTCGAGTTCCTGCAGCACCCGGGCCGCGGCGAGGCCGACTCGGTCTACATGCGCCAGCCCAATCGGATCGAACTCGACCGCGTCGTCTACACGACCTGCCCGCCTGGATCGGCCGCGTGGCAGCTGCGCGCCCAGCACATCACGCTGGACACACGCAAGCTGCGCGGCGTCGGGCGCAATACACGTGTCGTGTTCAAGGGAGTACCCATACTCTACCTGCCCTGGATCTCCTTTCCGCTGAGCGATGCGCGCCAGACGGGGCTGCTGTTCCCGACCCTGGGCAGCTCATCGCGCAACGGTGCCACGCTGTCGACGCCCTGGTACTGGAACATCGCCCCCAACAAGGACCTGACGCTCACGCCGACGGTTTACTCCAGTCGCGGTATCGACACGGGGCTCGAATACCGGCTGCTGACGGGCAGCGGCAGCGGCACCTTCCAGGCCAACTACCTGCCGGACGATCGCGTCACGGGTCTCGATCGCAGCTGGCTGCGGCTGCACGCGAATTCGTCCTTCGGCGCCTGGCGCGCGCAAGTCAACGCCGAGAACACCAGCGACACCCATTACTTCGAGGACTTCGCCGATGGCCCCCAGGTCAGCAGCACCATCTTCCTGCCGCGTGACCTGCGCCTGGGATTTAGCGGGGAAGTGTGGCAATTGCGCGCTCAGGTGCTGCAATTCCAGACCCTCGATGACCAGCTCGCCGCCGCCGACCGGCCCTACGCCGAGTTGCCGCGCCTGACGGCCGCGGCCAGCTGGCGCGGCACTTCGGGGCTGGGCAGCGACTTCGACAGCGAACTGACCGATTTTCAGCGCAGCACCGGGACCACGGGCTGGCGTGGCCGGGTGCAACCGGGCATCGGATTTGAATTCCTGCGGCCGGGGTTCTACCTGCGCCCGCGGGCCGACTGGGATCTCACGTTCTACCGGCTGCAGAACGCGCCGAGTGCGGACGCCTCGCCCACGCGCAGCCTGCCGATACTGAGCCTCGACAGCGGCCTGCGGCTCGAGCGCCTGGTCGCGCACGGCGCGCGCCTGCTGACACTGGAGCCGCGGGCCTACTACGTCTATATCCCCTATCGGGATCAGAGCGCACTACCGGTGTTCGACTCGGGCCTGCCCGATCCGAATTTCGTGGCGCTGTTCCGTCCCAACCGCTACGCCGGGTACGACCGGCTGGGCGATGCGAACAACCTGACCCTGGCCGTCACGGCGCGCATGCTGGGCGCCCAGACGGGCCAGCGATTTCTCAGCGCCACGCTCGGC
>DATFUG010000131.1:0-2901 GCA_035261025.1 Steroidobacteraceae bacterium
GCGGCGCACCCGCGCCGGATCGGCGAGCAGGGCGCCGTCGCGGATGCACACGCGCGCCTCGTGGGCCTCGAACTCGCCCGCTTCGAGAAAGCGCACGTCGTTGGTTGCCACGGCCGGCACGCCGTGCCGCGCGGCCAGGGAGAGTGCCGCCGGAACATGAAGCTCCTCGCCCGGCGCACCGATCCGCTGGATCTCGAGGTAGTAGCGATCCTCAAAAAGTGCCCGCCAGGCCTCAAGCGCCTGCCCGGCCTGCCCGGTGCGGCCCTGTACCAGCAGCCGGCCGACATCCCCGCTCTGCGCGCCGGACAGTGCGATCAGACCCGCGGTCGTCGCGCGCGTCAGCCAGGTCCGATCGATGAGCGGCTGGCCCTTCGTCTGGCCCTCGAGCCAGGCCCGCGAGACCAGGCGCGTGAGATTGCGATACCCCACGAGGTCCTGGCACAGCAGCGTCAGGCCCGAGGGACCCTGCGGATCGGTCGCTTCCCGGACGTGCAGGTCGACCCCGATGATGGGCTGTACACCGCGCGCGAGCGCCGCGCGATAGAACTTCACCATGGCGAACAGATTGTCCTGGTCGGTGACGGCGATGGCCGGCATGCCCGCTGCAGCCACGGCGTCGATGAGCCCATCCACGCGCACCACGCTGTCCACCAGCGAGTATTCGGTGTGCAGGCGCAGGTGTACAAAGGTCGGGCTCATGGGAGGCAGGATCTTACCGGAGCGAAGCTGCGCCTATGTATGGGACAGGGTCCGAGCCGCCGCAATGCCGCGACGTGAGCGAGCGTGGGGTAGCCGAAGTGCCGCGCGAACCCGTAGCCGGGATAGCACGCGTCGAGTTCGCACATGTGCGCATCCCGGTAGGTCTTCGCCAGGATCGATGCCGCGCTGATCGCGGGCACCAGATCATCCCCACGCACGAGAGTTTCGATACGACAATTCACAAATAGATCAGCCAGTTGTGGCGCTTTGTTCCCGTCAATAATGATATGCACGGGGCGTACGGCCAGGGCCTGCAGAGCACGGCGCATCGCCAGCAGGGTCGCCTGCAGGATGTTGATCGCATCGATCTCCGCCGGCAGCGCCACGCCCAAGCCGTAGGCAAAGGCGTGCTCGCGAATCAAGAGCGCCAGTTCCCTGCGGCGCGACGAACTCAGGCGCTTGGAATCCCGCAGCCCCATGATCGGCCGATCCGCATCGAGAATGACTGCGGCCGCCACGACCGGCCCTGCCAGTGGGCCCCGTCCGGCCTCATCCACGCCGGCCAGTAGCGATTGCATGGTCACCCCCGTCGATGAGCTTGAGCACGGCGTCGGCGGCCCGCGCCGCGCCGCCGCAGCGCAGCGTGACGTGAATCGCGCGAAACCGCCCAGCCAGCATTGCACGGCGCGGTGCGTCCGTGAGCTGAATCTGCAACGCGTCGGCCAGCGCCGGTCCGGTGACGGCTTCCTGGAAGAATTCCGGCACCAGCTTCTCAGCCGCCAGCAGATTGGGCAGCGAAAAATACGGCAGGCGCACCATCCGCAGGGCGCGCAGCAGGAACGCCGTCGCCGTCCCGAGCCGGTAAGCCACGACCATGGGGCAGCGACACAGCAGGGCCTCCAGGCTCGCCGTACCCGAGGCGACCAATGCCGCATCCGCGGCCTCCAGCGCGAGGCGGGCCTGGCCCTCGAGCATCCTGATGCGCCCGTGGCCCGCCGCCGCGAGCTGGGCGGTGAACAGGGTGCGCGTCCGCGCCGAGGCCATGGGCGCAATGAACTCAACGCCCGGCTGGCGGGTGGCCAGCGCTGTCGCCGCCGCAATGAAATCCGGTCCCAGGCGACTCACTTCGCCCGCGCGGCTCCCGGGAAGCAGGGCAACGACGGTCGATTGCGCTCCCAGCCCCAGGGTCCTTCGGGCCGCCGCGCGATCGAGGCCGAGTGGGATCTGATCGGCCAGCGGGTGACCGACGAATTGCGCCTGAGCGCCGTGACGGGCGTAAAACGGCGGCTCAAAGGGCAGCAGGCAGAGCACCAGATCGCAGGCGGCCGCGATCCGCTGCACCCGGCGCTCACGCCAGGCCCAGACCTGCGGGCTGACGTATTGCACGGTCTTCAGGCCGCCCGCGCGCAGTTGCCGGGCGAGCCCGAGGTTGAACTCCGGGGCGTCGATGCCGATGAAGGCGTCGGGCTGCCAGTCCAGGAACTCGCGGCGCAACCGGCGCCGCAGGCGCAGGAGGCGCGGCAGATGGGCCAGGACCTCGATGAGGCCCATGACGGCGAGGTCATGCGCATCAGCGAGTGGTGCGCAGCCCGCCGAGCGCATCAGCGGCCCGCACACGCCGCGCACCTCGAGGCCGGGACAGCGCGCGCGGAGCGAGTCGATGAGCGCCGCCCCCAGCTGATCGCCGGAGGTTTCCCCGGCCACGACCGCAAGTCGCGGCGCGCGCATGGCCACTGCGCTGACTGGCACCATCTCCTCAGCGTATCAGGCTGCGGGTCGAGGAGGCGATGAACTCGACGAAGGGCCGGATTTCCGGTTGCGCCGATGCCTGGGCGGTCAGATCCACCAGCGCTTCGGCCAGCGGCAGGTCACGGCGATACAACGTGCGGTAGGCCACGCGGATGTTGCGGATCTGCTCGGCGCTGAAGTCGCGGCGCTTCAGACCTTCGCTGTTCACGGAATGCGGCACGGCCGGCTGGCCCACCGCCAACACGTACGGCGGCACATCGCGCGTCACGGCCGCGTTGTTGGCGATGAAAGCGTGGGCACCGATCTTGCAGAACTGGTGGATCGCCGCCAGGCCGCCCATGATCACCCAGTCGCCGAGCTGCACGTGGCCGCCAAGCGTCGCGCAGTTGGCCATGACGATGCGGCTGCCGAGCTGGCAGTCGTGGGCGACATGGGTGTAAGCCATGAGCAGGT
>DATFUG010000132.1:0-2872 GCA_035261025.1 Steroidobacteraceae bacterium
CCTCGGCCATCGCGGCGAGCTGCGCAGCGGCGGGGTGCAATGGATGACGGCGGGACGCGGGATCGTGCATTCGGAAATGCCGCAGCAGGAGCGCGGCCGCATGCACGGCTTCCAGCTGTGGATCAATCTGCCCGGCGCCGAAAAGATGAAGCCGGCGAATTACCGCGATATCCCGGCCGGAGAAATCCCGGGCGCGAGCTTCGCGCAGGGCGTCACGGCGAAGGTCATTGCCGGTACCCTGCGCAACGGCGCGGCGGGCGAGGCGTCCCAGACGCGGGGTCCGATCCAGGGCCTGAGCACCGATCCGCTGCTGGCCGACCTGGTGCTGCCGCCAGGCGCGGCGTTTACCACCGTGGTTCCCACCGACTACACCGCCTGTCTGTACGTCTACGCGGGGAGCCTGCACGTCGGAGCGGACGGGCAGGTGATCGGAGCCCACTGTGCCGGGGCGCTTTCGCCCGGCGAGTCCATTGCCCTGCGGGCGGGTGCCGAGGAAGCGCGCGCCCTGTTGCTGGTGGCGCGGCCGCTGCGCGAACCCGTGGTCCAGTATGGGCCCTTCGTGATGAATACCCGGGCCGAGATCGAACAGGCGATCGCCGATTATTCGAGTGGTGAGTTCACCCGCTGACCTTAAGGCCCTTTGCGCTGCCCGAGTTCCCCGAGCAGTGCCGCCAGGCTGGTGAGCGGCGCTGAACACTGGCTGCCGCGGCAGACATAGGCCGCGCCGCCGGGAAGCGCAGGCTTCGCGGCGATGGCCACGAGCAAGGCCTCCCCCATCTCGCCGGTCCCGGTCCCCGCAGGAATGGCCAGCACCACGCGCCGCGGCGCGTAAAGCGCGGCGAGCTGGCGTCGCCAGCCCTCGATGATTTCGCTGGGGCCGCGCAGGATCACGATCTCCGTCGGCATGAGTGTTTCCTCGAGCGCCTGCAGTAGGCTCGCGTGTCCGGACGGATATTCCTGCATCGCCGGCCAGGCGGCGCGCAGCGTGCCCTCGGCCGCCGCCAGGTAGCGGCTCTCGCCCAGCAGAAATCCCAGCCGCTGCAGCACGATCGCGGCGATACCATTGCCGGCGGGCAGCGCCTCGTCGCCGAAAGACTTCGGGCGGCTGATGAGCGTTTCGTGATCCGCAGAAGTGAAGTAAAAACCCCCGTTGCGCTCATCGGCAAACTCGCCGAGCACGACCGCGAGCAGTTCAGCGGCGAATCGCAGTTCGCCGGCATCGAAACGCACCGTGGCCAGCTCGAGGATCGCGTCGGCCAGGAATACGTAGTCATCGAGGTAGGCGTTGAGCCGGGCCTCGCCGCCGCCGCTGGTTGCGAGCAAACGCCCGTCGCGCCAGTGCTGGCGGTGCAGGTAGCGCAGCGCCTCGGTGGCCGCCAGAGCCAGTTCGGGCCGATCCAGCACGCGCGCGGCCGTGGCGAGCGCGCGGATCGCCAGGGCATTCCAGCTGACGAGGATCTTTTCATCGCGCGCCGGGCGCACGCGCCCGGCGCGCAGGGCCAGCATCCGGGCGCGGGCGGACTTGAGGAGCGCCGCGAGCTGCGCGGGGCTGGCGAGGCCGGCGGCCGCGAGTGCCTCGAGCGGCTGGGCCACGATCAGGTGGTGCGCGTGGTGCTCGAAGTTGGGCGGCAGATCCAGGCCGTGATGCGCGGCGAACACGGCGTATTCCTCGGCGCTCAGCGCCGCGCGCACCGCGGCCTTTTCCCAGACGTAGTAACTGCCCTCGACGCCGGCGGCGTCGGCATCCAGACTGGAATAGAACGCACCGCCGTCGGCGCGCAGCTCGGCGAGCATCCAGTCGGCGGTGCGCCCGGCAATCTCCCGGAACAGGGGCTCACCAGTGGCGCAGGCGCCGTCCGCGTAAGCCCCGAGCAGCAGGGCGTTGTCATAGAGCATTTTCTCGAAGTGCGGGATTGCCCACTGGCCATCGACGCTATAGCGGTAAAAGCCGCCACCGAGCTGGTCGAACAATCCGCCCTGAGCCATGCGCGTGAGCGTCAGGGTCGCCATGTACAGGGCCTGCAGGTCCGGCACGTCGGCGCCGGCGCTGGCGTGCCAGTCCCGGAGTGCGCGCTGCACCAGCGGGGCGTGTGGAAATTTCGGCGCGCCGCCGAACCCGCCCCAGTCGCGATCGAAGCTGCGTTCCATCTGGGCGCGGCAGTTGTGCAGGGGCGTGGCATCCAGGCTTTGTGTGCCCGGTGCCGGCGCCGGTTGCAGGTCGTCCAGCGCGCGCACCACCGCGAGCGCACTGTCGCGCAACTCGGCTTCGTGATCGCGGTAATAGTCGGCAACGTGCGTGAGCAGCTCGCGGAAGGCGGGCAGGCCGTGGCGCGCCTGCGGTGGAAAGTAGGTGCCACCGAAGAACGGCCGCTGGTCCTCGTGCATCAGGAACATCGTCAGCGGCCAGCCGCCGCCGCGGCGGGCCAGCATCTGGTGCGCCAGCTGGTACAGCCGATCGAGGTCGGGTCGTTCTTCCCGATCGACCTTGATGTTGACGAAGCGCGCGTTCATGAGCGCCGCGGTCGCTTCGTCCTCGAAGGACTCGTGGGCCATCACGTGGCACCAATGGCAGGCCGCATAGCCGATCGACAGCAGGATCGGCCGGCGCTCGCGCCGGGCGAGCGCCAGCGCCTCTGCGCCCCAGGGATACCAATTCACCGGGTTGAGCGCGTGCTGGCGCAGGTAGGGGCTGGTCTCGGCGGCCAACCGGTTGCTGTGGCCTGACTCAGACATTGCTGAAGGGCGCGCGCGGCACTTTGAGTAGAATGGGCCACTATACGCGAGACTCAAGTGGACATGAGCGCAGACGATCCCATGCCGGCGGTTGCCGAGGACGCACCGCCGGCCGATGCCGAGCCCGCCCTGCCGCTGC
>DATFUG010000133.1:0-5872 GCA_035261025.1 Steroidobacteraceae bacterium
CCGCAGCAAGGCGCAGGATGACCTGCTCGACATCCAGCGGCGCTTTGGCACGACGATCGTGCTGGTCACCCACGATATGGACGAGGCCTTTCGGCTCGGCGATCGGGTCGCCGTCATGCGGGAGGGACGCGTACTGCAGCATGATCGGCCGGGCCTGCTTTTGACCCATCCGGCCGATCCATTTGTCACGCGCCTGAGCGGCACGGCAGACCGCGCCCTGCGGCTCCTGTCGCTCACGACGGCCGGGGAGTTGGCCGAGCCCGGCCCGCCTGAAAAGCGGACCGTGGCTGCGGCGGCCTCGCTCCGAGAAGTGCTCTCCGATCTCATCTGGAGCGGCGCCGATGCCGCGACCGTCCTGAACAGTGACGGATCGAGTGCCGGGCGCGTGACCCTCGCGCGACTGCTCGCGCACGGACGGCAAGACTGATGCCGCGCGCCGCGACGCTCCTGCGGCTTGCGGCGATCGCGCTGCTGGTGGCGTTCCTGGTGGCGCCACAGCGTTTCGCCCCGTTTTTTGCACCGCTGACCGAGTACGGCGCGCCGCCGATCTACGATCAGGGCAATCTCCTGTCCCTCGCGCTCGCGCATCTGGGCACCGTGTTCATCGCCGCCGCGGCGAGCACGCTCGTGGCCGTGGGGCTGGCGATCCTGGTGACGCGCTCGAGCGGGGCGCAATTCCTGTCGCTTTCCCGAACGCTCGCCAACATCGGCCAGACCTTTCCGCCGGTGGCCGTGCTCGCCGTCGCGGTTCCGCTGGTCGGGTTCGGCCAGACACCGACCCTGATCGCACTCTTTGCCTACGGCCTGCTGCCCATCTTCGAGAACACGGTCGCCGGACTCCAGGGCTGTCCGCCCGCGATCCTCGAGGCCGCAAACGGGATGGGCATGAGCGTGCGCCAGCGCCTGCTGACGGTGGAATTGCCGCTCGCGATGCCGCTGATCCTGGAGGGCGTCCGCCTGTCCCTGGTCATCAACGTCGGCACCGCCACGATCGGATCCACCGTGGCCGCGAAGGGACTGGGTGAAGTGATCATCGCCGGACTCCTGTCCAACAATACCGCCTTCGTCCTGCAGGGCGGATTGCTGACCGGGTTGATGGCGATCCTGCTCTACGATGCCATGGTGAGACTCGAGCGGCGGCTGCTGCGGACGGTTCCGGCCTGAACCGGCGGTGTTTCGGTCCCGCCCGATGTGAGCCAACCCGCAGCGGGGGGGCATGAGTTTGACTACAATCAGACTCACGATGAATACCGATGCGCGCGAACCCACCCTGACAGTGCCGACGGCCGCCTGGGATAAGTCCCGGGGCACGGTGCGCCCCGCGCGTGCCTTGATTGAGATGCCCACCCTGCTGTTGATCGTGGGGGTGTACGGCGGCTGGCTGACACTGACCTACCACTACGGCCGCTGGCCACTGTGGATCGTCGCGCCCCTGACGGCCGTGCTGCTCACACTGCACAGTTCAGTGCAGCATGAAGTCGTCCATGGCCACCCCACCCCCTGGCGAGCGCTCAATCGCCTGTTTGGCATGGTGCCGCTGTCGCTGTGGCTGCCCTTCGATCGCTACCGGCGCAATCACCTGGTGCATCACAACAACGAGCGGCTCACCGACCCGCTCGATGATCCCGAGTCCTATTACCTGACGCCGGAGCACTGGTCACACCTGAGCCCCCTCGTGCGAACAATCCTGCAGGTGCAGCAGACGCTGGCGGGGCGCATCCTGATCGGATCGTTCTGGCGCATCGCCCGCTTTCTGCGCGGGGAAATTCGCGCCGTAGTCCGCAATGACGAGGGCAAGCGGGCCATCTGGTTCGAGCACCTGCTGTGGTGCCTGCCGGTGCTCACCTGGCTGGCCTTCATCTGCCGCATGCCGCTGTGGATCTACGTGGTGACGATGGTGATCCCGGGCAACGGACTGCTCCTGATCCGCTCCTTTGCCGAGCATCGCGCGCGCCCGGACGTGCCGGAGCGCACCGCAATCGTCGAAGGGTCGTGGATTTTCGGACCCCTGTTCCTGTTCAACAACCTGCATGCCATGCACCACGAAGAGCCCGCGATGCCCTGGTACGAATACAACGCCCGCTACCGGCTCATTCGCCAGCGCCTCATCACGGAGAACGCCGGACTCGTGTACACGACCTATTTCGATGTCGCGCGGCGTTTCCTGTTTCGCCCGCACGACGGGCTGCGGCACCCGACCGGCCGGGTGCCGAGCGCGGCTCAGGCGGGCAGTTCGTAGCCGGCAGCCTTCGCTTCCCCGTCCCAGGCGAGGAGCGGTGCGTACTGGACGCTTTCCGCCGCCGCGAATCCATCGAGCCGCAGCAGTTCACCCAGCGGCGCGAACCACGGCTGGTTCGCCGCGCCGATAAAGGCCGTGCGCAGGCGGGCCACGAGGTCAGCGGGCGCATCGGCCGTGGTGACTAGCGCGGGTATCGGTGCGAGCTCGGTCGATGCGAGCACCCGTATGCCGTCCGTCAACTCCGGCGCGTGGCGCGCGGCCAGCAGATGCCAGTAGGCATCAAGAGGCCCGATGTCGATGCGGCCCTCGCGCACGCTGTCGAGCACGGCCCGAGCGGTCAGGAGCTTGCCGAGCATCTGCCCGTAGAGCCGCGGGCGCGCGCGCGTGCGGTAGGCGAGCAGATGGTGGCGGAAGGCATTGAAGCCGGAATGGGAATGTTCCACGGTCCAGCCGGCGCGGGCGCCGAAGCTGTCTTCCAGCCGCTGATACGGCGCCTCTGACCGTACGATCAGGTCGGAGCGGTAGACCGCCTGGCCCGCGCTCCAGCCGGCGCGCGGAATGGGCGCGGCGATCGGCGTGACCGGAGCGAGACCCAGGGCGATCGCATACCCGCACATGAACACGCAGCCCAGGTCAGGCCGCGACCACAGCTGCTCGAGCGGCTGCGGTGCGGGGTAGGGGACATAGGGGTAATGCACGCCCGCGCTGCGGGTGATGTGTTCGAGCAGGGTGCACCACCCGGCCTCGACCGCAGGGGTGACCGCGTACATCCGCGCGTTCAGGATCCGCTCGATCATGAGCCCGTGAGTTCTACCGTGCGCCGCGCAATGTAGGCGTCCATCTCCTCCTTGACCGCGGGGTCGAGCGGCGGGGCCTGGTAGTCGGCGAGCATCTGCTTCCAGATGCCGGTCGCACGCTCGGTCGCATTGCGGGCGCCCGCCTCGGTCCAATTCTCGAAATTCGACCAGTCGGACAGCAGCGGGCGGTAAAAGGCCTTCTCGTAGCGCGCGAGCGTGTGGGGCGCGCCAAAGAAATGTCCTCCTGGCGCCACGCCTTTGATCGCATCGACGCCGATGTCGTCGTCGTCGAAGCTGACCGGCTTCAGGAACTCGGCCCAGTTGCGGAGCAATTCCGCATCGACGATTATTTTTTCCATCGATACCGACAATCCGCCCTCCAGCCAGCCCGCCGCATGGTTGATCAGGTGGCTGTGGCTCAGGATCGCGGCCTGCAGCGCAAAGCCGGTCTCATAGGTCGACTGCGCGTCGACCACCGGCGAGGCGTTGACCGCGCTGGTGCGCACCGGGATCTTCAGGCGGCGCCCGATCTGGGCGCTCGCCAGCACGGCGTTGACATACTCGGGCGTGCCGAAGGCGGGCGAACCGGTGCGCATGTCCACGTTTGAAGTAAAACTGCCCATCACGCAGGGTGCTCCCGGGCGGATCATCTGGCACAGCGCGACGACACACAGGGCTTCGGCCGTCTGCTGCACCAGCGCGCCCGCGAGCGTTACCGGCGCCATCGCGCCCATCAGCGTGAAGGGCGTGATGACTACGCATTGGCCGTGACGGGCCAGGACCATGACGTTCTCGATGAGCTCGGCATCGACACGACGCGGCGAGTTGACGTTCGTCACGCTCAGGAGCGTGGGCCGTGCTGCCAGCGCCTCGACCGTACAGCGGTGCTCGATGGCCGCGAGCGCGATCGCGTCCTCGGCCTGCACGCCGCCGATGCCGCGCGCCGCCCACACGATATCGGAGTGTTCGATGTGGGCCTGGTACATCGCCAGATGACGGATAGGCACAGGGACGTCGATCGGCTCGACCACCACGCCACCCTGCCAGTGAAGAATGCCGAGGCGGTGCGTGACCTTGAGGATATTCCGAAAGGACTCCAGGTCCCCATAGCGGCGGCCGTGCTCGCGATCGTTGATGTTCGGGGCGCCGCTGACGGGCCCGAAATTGACCACGTTGCCACCGACATGCAGGTGCCGCTCCGGATTGCGGGAGTGAAGGACGAAGCTCTGGGGCGCCTGGGCCAGCTGCGCTTCCACGATGTCGCGTCCCAGACGCACGACCTGCGTTTCCTCATCGACCAGCGCCCCGGACTGGCGGTAGATGGCGCGAGCCGCGGCGCTGCGAATCTCGAGCCCTGCTTCCTCGAGGACCCGGAAGGCCGCCACCAGGATTCGCTCCACCTGTTCACCGGTCAGGATTTCCAGCGGAGCCCAGGGCACGGTCAGTCGCGCAATGGGCGCGAGCGACGGACCCATGGAGCGCGTCGCGCGCACGGGGCCGCGGCGGCGCAAAGTTGGCGGCTCTTCAGTCATGTGTGCTGCCGGCTATAGTAGAGGAGGGCGGGAAGATGATAGGGCAATCCGGGCCGCCATCCCCTAACCATTTGATTTGTTAATGCGTCCCGAAAAACCGAGTCTTCGACTCTCGGCGCGCTTGCGCCGGCCGTTGTTTGCGTCTCCAGGCGCCATGATGGAATATAGCGCGGCTGAATAACCCCGCGCGGCGCGCCACCTGCAACTGCATTGCGCCGCCGACGGGTATACAAGAGCCGGCGGCCAGCGCGGTGGTGCGTACCAGGCTCCAGGGGGATCATTCAATGAATTCGAAGATTTCCTATGCGGTAGCGGCAATTCTGGGGGGCGCGTCCTTCGGAGCGCACGCTGCCGAACCCGCGGCCGCCGGCACCGGCGCGGCGGCGGACACGCTCGAAGAAGTCGTTGTCACCGCGCAACGCCGCACGGAAAACATGCAGGATGTGCCGATTTCAATGCAGGCCTTTACCGGGCAGGCGCTGCAGCAGCTCAACATCTCGACGCTGGAGGACTACATCAAGTTCCTGCCTGCCGTGACTACGGCCGCCAACGGGCCGGGCGAGAACGAAGTCTTCATGCGCGGCCTCAGCGCCGGTTCGCAGGCCAGTCAGGGGAGCGGTTCGACGGGCGTCTGGCCCAACGTCGCCATTTATCTGGACAACCAGTCCGGGCAGCTCCCCAATCGCAACCTCGATATCTATGCGATCGACCTGAACCGCATCGAGGTGCTTGAGGGTCCGCAGGGCACGCTGTTTGGTGCCGGAGCCGAGGCGGGCGCCATGCGCTACATCACCAACGAACCGAAGCTGGACAAGACTGAATTCAACGTTGAAGCCGGCTACGGCGTGACGGCCCACGGCGCCCCGAACAGCAAGTTGACGGCAGTGCTCAACTTCCCGGTGGTTCCCGATGTCATGGCCGTGCGCGCCGCGATCTACCAGGACAAGCGCGGCGGCTATATTGACAACGTGCCCGCGACGTTCACGCGCAAGAACACGGACATCGGCATCCACTACGCCTACTTTCCGGCGGTCAACGGGGTATGCCCGGACGGGCTGCCCAACAATGGCTATTGCGTCCCGGCGATCAACCCGTCGATTGACAACAGCGACGTGGTTGCGAACGACATCAATCCCGTCAAGTACCGGGGTATTCGCGCCGAAGTGCTCTACAAGTTCAACGAGGACTGGGACCTGCTGATCTCGCAGACCTTCCAGGACATGGACGCACAGGGCGTGTTTTACCAGCAGCCCAATGCCTCGGATGGCGCGGCCCTCCGGCCGCTGCAGGTCACGCTGTTCAAC
>DATFUG010000134.1:0-8666 GCA_035261025.1 Steroidobacteraceae bacterium
GGCGCGGTCTCGCCCACTCCGGGCACGTGCGCCGCATCAGCGGCCATAGCCAGGAGCAGGGAAGCCGCAATGGCAGTACCGCGCAGCAGAAATTTATACGACCATGGGCTCGGCGACACAGCAACACTCCTCCGCGGTCCGGCCATCCGTCGCCTGCCGCGAACCCACCGAGACTGCACCGGACTACCGCGTCACGCAATCGATATTGCGATTGACGGCGCTGATTTTCAGGCGCCGTTGCTCCAGGGGGTGAGGGACTGACGCTGGCGAATGCGCGCCACGTCCATCAGCATGCGCCCCGCCCAGCGATAGACATTATTCTCCGACACGGTGCGTCGCATCAGCTGCATGCGCTTGCGCCGCTCGTCCCGCGGCATGTCGAGCGCGGCCGCGATGGCCGCCGCGGTCTCAACGACGTCAAAGGGATTGATCAGCAGCGCCTCGACCAGTTCGCGGGAGGCGCCGGCGAAGGTACTGAGAATGAGCACGCCGTCCTCATCCTCGCGTGCCGACACAAACTCCTTGGCCACCAGGTTCATGCCGTCATGCAGGCTGTTGACCAGGCAAAAATCAGCGGCTCGATACAGCTCGAAGACCTGCGCCGGCGCCTGATGGGCGCCGATGAGGACGATCGGTCGCCAGCTGTCCGTGCCAAATTTCTGGTTGACACGCGCCACTTCCGCCAGCGTCTGTTGCTGCAGAGCCTGATAGACCGGTAATTTGCCGCGCGACGGGGCGGCGACCTGCAGAAACGTTAGGTGGCCCCGCCATTTGGGCTCCTTCTCGAACAGCGATTCCAGCGCCAGGAAGCGCTCCAGGATGCCCTTGGTGAAATCCCAGCGCTCGATCCCCAGGCCCACGCGCACGTCCGGGGCAATGCCGAAGGCCTGGATGGCCCTCTCGCGAGCCACGGCCGGGCTCGCCAGGCCCGTCAGCCACCGCGGTGGCCACTCAATCGAAATCGGGTAAGACGTGACACGGCAGACGTGCCCCTGATGCGTGACGGTCATCTGCTCGTGGTTGATCTGACACTCGATAAAACGATCGACCGTGGCCAGGAAATTCTGGCAGTGATGGCGGGTATGGAATCCCAGAATGTCCGCCTCCAGCAGGTGCAGCAGCAGCTCCTCCTTCCACGGGCACACCCCAAAGGTTTCGGCGTTGGGCCAGGGGATGTGCCAGAACAGGGCGATGGTGGCTTTCTTCACTCGCGCTCGAATCAGCTTTGGGAGCAACGCGAAGTGAAAGTCCTGGACGAGCACGACCGGTGCCGTGTGGCCCGTCTCCTGTGCCACCGCGTCGGCAAACTTGGTGTTGGCCGTCACGTAGTATTGCCAGTCGGTCGCACGAAACGCGGGTCGCACATAGGCCAGATGACACAGCGGCCAGAGCCCCTCGTTCGAAAAGCCGTAGTAGTACCCTTCCTCCTCCTCGTCCGTGAGCCAGACGCGTCGCAGCGTGTAGCTCGGCTCATCGGGCGGCACCTGCACATGATCGTGGCGGTCCACGACCTGGCGATCCGCACTGCCGCTGCCATGGGCAATCCAGGTGCCCGAGCAGGCCCGCATGATCGGTTCAATCGCCGTCACCATGCCGCTGGCCGGGACCTGGACCACCGGCGGCCCGTTGTCCGAGAGGTTGTGCACGTAGGGCTCACGGTTCGAGACCACGACCATGGGGCACGAATCCAATTGCTCGCGCACCACCTGTTGTAGCGCCTGAGGCGTCCAGTTTTCGCGGAAATCGATCTCCAGGCGCTGAATGGCTTCCAGCTCCCGGATGGCCTGCCGCACCCGCGTCAGTACCGGACGCGAGCCGGCTGGAGAGCGGGCGTCATCGAGGAAGCGCTTGCCTCTGATGTCTCCGACCAGCAGGGAGATCCACCGATTCAGCAGCATCCGGAATGCGACCCCGCCCAGGATCGCCAGCGCCGCCGCCACAATGACAATGAAGGCGAGCATGAGATTGCGGGCGGTCGTTTGGCGCCGGTCTATGTAACCCAGATCGTGTGCAATCAACACGGCGTAGCGCTGGCCCGAGCGCGTGATCAGACTGAAATGTGAAATCTGCACCAGGCCTGCGGCGGAGTGGATCACGGTACTGATGCCTTGCTCGCCCGCGGACAGGGCGCTGCAAGCGTTCAACGTGGGCGCCAGCGGTGTTTGAAGCACGGGTTCACCCGAGTGAGCGCACACCACGATGCCCAACAGGCGTTCGTCACCGGCCACATGGGACAGATACGTTTGGGCGCGCTTCGGATCATCGTTGTCCAGCAGCACTCCCAGCGGCCCCTCCATCGAGGTCATGACCAGGCGCGCGCGCTGCTGCAGGTCCGAGCGAAACCAGCCGGTCAGGACGTGGTCGATGTAGGGCACGCCTACAAAGGCCACCAGGCCGACGGCGGCCGCCGCCGGCAGCACGTAGCGCAGCAGCAGGGCGCGAATCACAGCGCATCCTCCCAGCTGCGCGAGAGGCGCAAGGCGCTGTTGATGATCCCGACCATGCTGTAGGTCTGGGGGAAGTTCCCCCACAGCTGTCCGGTCACCGGGTCAATGTCTTCCGACAGCAGACCGAGGGGATTGCGCCGCTTCAGCAGTGCCGCGAATATTTCACGCGCCTCATCTACGCGTCCGGCACCAGCCAGCGCGTTGACATACCAGAAGGCGCATACGGTAAAGGCCGTCTCGGGCGTTCCGAAGTCGTCCGGGTGCCGATAGCGGAATACGAGATCGCCGACCCGCAGATCGCGGCCAATGGCTTCGAGCGTGGCCAGGAACCGAGGATCCTTGGCCGGCAACAGCCCCAGCTCGGGCAGCAGGAGGAGCGAGGCGTCCAGATTCTCGCCGCCGAAGGAGGCGGCAAAGTAATTCCGGCGGCCGTTCCAGGCCTGTTTCAGGATCCGCCCACGCATGTGCTCGGCACGCTCGCGCCAGCGGGCCGCATTGGGATCCAGGCCGAGCCGGGTCGCGATGCGCGACAGGCGATCGCAGCCCGCCCAGGAGGTGGCCGCGGAGAAAGTATGCACGCCCGCGCTGCCGCGAAATTCCCAGGGCCCGGCGTCGGGCATTTCATAGATCGCCGCAGCGCGTTCGCCGAGTTCTTCCAGCTGCGCGTAGAACGCCAGGTTGCCGGGCCGGGCCAGACGCTGGTCGAAGAAATGCTGGCTCGCCGCCAGGATCACCGAACCGTATACATCGTGCTGGGTCTGCAGGGCCGCCTGGTTGCCCACGCGAACGGGGCCCATCCCCAGGAACCCCTCCAGCGTAGTGATCCCGCGTTCCGCAGCCTCGGAATCGCCGGAGATCCGGTACAGGGGCTGGAGGCTTTGCACGCCGGAGCGCGCGACGATCTGATCGATGTAATGCAGGTACCCCTCCATCGTCCGGGTGGCGCCCAGCCGATTGAGGGCCTGGATCACGAAATAGGCATCCCTGAGCCAGCAGTAGCGGTAATCCCAGGTCCGGCCGCTGCCGGGACCTTCAGGGATGGAGGTCGTGAGCGCCGCCATGACGGCACCCGTGTCCTCGAAGGTGCACAGCTTCAACGTGATCGCCGCGCGAATCACCTCCTCCTGCCAATCGAAGGGGATCGCCAGCGTACGCACCCAGTCCTGCCAATAGCTGCGCGTCTCCTCCAGGAAGTGGTGCGCCAGCGCCGCCGGACTCTCCTCGACCGTTTCGTCCGGGCCCAGGATGAAGGCACAGGGGCCGTCCAGAACCATGGGCTGGTCATCCACCAGGGCGCTGATTGAAGCGTCCGTCGTGACGCGATACTCAAGGCCGTCCGCCGTGAAGCGCAGATGATGGCTACCGGAACGGCCCGGATCGGCGCTCGCCCCGTAGCGGGCCGTCGGGCGCAGGCACATGCGCACCAACGGTCGGCCCGCCACGGGCTCAACGATGCGGATCAGCATCATGGGGCGAAACATGCGTCCGCGCGTCCGGAACCGCGGGCAGAAATCGACGATGCGAACCGCACCGCCGTGCGCATCGCGGAGCGTCGTCTCGATGATGGCCGTGTTGCGTTCATAGCGCTGCTCGGCCTGCGCCAGATCGGTGAGGTCCACGGCGAAAATGCCCCGCGGCGTGTCACCGAGGGCAGGGGTCAGGAGCGCCGAGAACACCGGGTCGCCATCGGGCCGTGGCAGGCACATCCAGACCAGACGGCCGCGCGCGTCAATCAATGCCGACACTTCGCAGTTACCGACGACCGCCAGACTCAGGGGTTGTGGCGGTTCACCGGTCATTGCGGCTCTCCAGGCCTGCGATCTGCGCCAGCCAGGCGCGCGCGGCACGCGGGTCCGGCAGGTACCATTGGGCACTCACGCGATCGCCCACCGCGACGCTCAGGCCATCGAAGCGCCGCACCGCCGCGAATCCGTCGTAATCGGTGACGTCGTCGCCGACGAACACCGGCACGCGACCCAAGAAGGGCTTCTCGCCCATGAATTCCTCAACCGCCGAGGCCTTGTTGTACCGGGTGGGCTTGATTTCCACGACCATGTCACCCTCCAGGATCTCGAACCTGGGAAACAGGGGCGCGGAGACTCTGGCCAGCACGGACTGCACCAGCTCGCGCGCCCGCGGTGCGCCGCGATAGTGGACGGCCAAAGCCGCTCCCTTGTCCTCCAGGCGCAGATCGCTCCTTCCGGCCACAAAGGCCTTCAGCGCCAGGCGCGCTGGATCCAGAGCCTGGTCGCTGAACTGCGGCCGGTGGACACGTCCGGCCGCGTCGCGCCGCTCCAGACCGTGCAGACCGGCACTGGGCAATCGCAGCGGCTTGAGCAACTCGTCAATGTCAGAGAGCGACCGACCGCTGACCAACGCCACGGCGCCTTGCAACGCCGCGTCGAGTGCCCGGAGGATCTCGAACAATCCCGCCTCGACGTGCACACCGTCCGGTGCGGGGGCGAACTCCACCAACGTCCCGTCAAAATCGAGGAACAGGCAGATCTGCGAAGCCGGCAGTACCGCCGGCCCAGGCCTATGAGGGACGCTCATCGCAAGCCCCGTGCGGATGCTCAGGAGTTAATTACTATCGCGCAATGGTTGCGATAACGCAATTAAAGGACAGAAAAGTGCTTCATTCGTTGTTGTTGTGCGCAATGACCGGTAGAATGAAGCGCTTCTCTGGTCAAGGTGGGCATGAATAGCGTGCATAATCCCCGCTCCAAGCTGCCTCCGGGCCGCTCGCGTGCCCACCTGGAGCGACGGGCGCTGCTGGACGCCCGCGCGCTGGTCGATCGCATGCGCAGCTATTACCAGGAACTGGAGCGGCTGACGGGAGCACCCATCAGCGTGCACCGAGCGCTCAATGCGATCGGCGCCAATCCGGGCCTCCAGGCCTCCCGACTGGCGGTGACTTTAGGGATGCGGCGGCCGGCCGTCAGCCAAGTGCTCAAAGGCCTGGTGGATCGGGGCTGGGCGGCGCGCGTACGCGCGCGGGAGGATCAGCGCGCCGTGCGGCTCTATCTCACCGCGGGCGGCACCCGGGTGCTCAAGGTCACGGCCGGGCGCGCGGTCGGGAGACTCCAGCGGGCCATCAAGGCCCTCAGCGACGAGGACTTGCGGCCACTTGCCGCATCACTGCCCGCGCTGCTGCAGCGCTTGCCCACCCGCCCGGCCCGGAAATCCGCGGGCTCAGAATCGTAGGCCGACGTGCCCGTCGGTCCCAGGCGCATCGGCGCTCCCGATCAGGCTAGGGTCCGACGGACGCCGGATCGAGGAACAGCAACTTGGCTGAACCGGGCACCACGGAGTAGCGGTGCCGGGCATCCGCGGGGTCTACAGATTCATTAACGGTCAGGTCCGCCGCAACGAGATAGAGACGTCCCGTCGCGGGATCGAGGGTCATGGTTCGTGCCCCGCGCATCGTCGGCACGTTGCCCAGCAAGACGAAGGAATCCGGGCTCTTCTCGCCGATGACGGTCAGGGTCCCATCGCCATTGGAACTGAAGGCGCGCTGGGTGCCGGGATCAAAGGCGGCGCCATCGGTACGCGAACCGATGGGCAGCGCTGCCATTTGCTTGCCGCTGTCGGCATCGATCACCACCATGAGGTTGTTCTCGCAGCTTGCGAACAGGCGGCGGGACTTCGCATCGATGGCGAGGCCGTGTGGGCTGTTGCAGGAGGGAATGGGCCAACGCGCATCGACCGTGTTGGTCTTGCTGTCAATGCGCAGGATTTCCTGTTTTTCTTCACCGTTGATGTAG
This sequence comes from Steroidobacteraceae bacterium, assembly GCA_035261025.1. GTDB lineage: Bacteria > Pseudomonadota > Gammaproteobacteria > Steroidobacterales > Steroidobacteraceae > FEN-1191. The sequence continues at coordinate 6,212 of DATFUG010000134.1, forward strand.
ACCTTGCCACTGCCATCGGCGGCGCCGATTTCCAGTTTGCCGCCGCCATCGAGCGTTGCGACCACGGTATCCGTCTTCGTGTCAATGACGGTGATTTTTCCTGGATCGGAATCGACGACGAACAGGTGGCCGCTCACCGGATCGAAAGCGATGGCATCGGCGTCGTCGTCCGCCTTGACGGTCTTGAGCGCCTTCAGGGTCTTGAGATCGAAAGAGTCCGCGGTGCCGGTGCGGCCTTCATCGGTGTAGCCGCGTCCGGTGCCCGGAACGATGGCGACGCCGTGGGTGCCGCCCGCATAGCCTTCGATGTGGCCGATGAGTTCACCGCTCTGCCCATCGACTACGGTGACACGGTCACCGTGGGCGATGTACACCCGGCGCGATGCGGCATCAAAGGTGAGCAGGTCCCAGCGATCGGGTGCGCCGATCGCAACCGTCTTGGTGATCGTGTACAGCGGCTTTTCGTCTGCCCTGCAGACCGAGCCGGCGACCGCACACAGGAGCAGGAGCGTCCAACGAGTAGGTGACATGACGATTCCTTAGGCTGCTGCGTTACTTGGTGTCGTGCAGCTTTTGCACGATCTCGAGCGCCTTCTGCACGTGCTCGTACGGCGTGACGCCGCCGACTTCGGCCGCTATTTTGCCGTCCGGCAGGACGACGAAGGTGACTCGATCGGCGAAGCCATGGCCGATTTCAACGCCGCGCGTATCCTTGGCGCCCGGTGACGCATCGGCCACCTTCAATTTATAAGTACGCGCGATCATCCCATCCGGATCGGAAGCCACCGCCAGCTTGCCGGCGCAGTACTGCGGGTCAGCCGAGAACGCGTTGAGGCGTTCAATGTTATCCAGAGAAACGCCGATAATCGTGGCCCCTGCCGCTTTGAATTTATCGACATTCTCGGAGAAAGTATGGGCTTCTATATTGCAGCCGGAGGTAAAGGCCGAGGGGTAGAAGTAAACGACGACGGGCCCGTTCTTGAGCGCGTCCTGCAGGGAGTACGCGAAGGCCTTGCCGGCGAGGGAGGCCTGTGCGCTGAAGATCGGCGCAGCATCGCCTTCCGTCAGGGCCGCCGCAACCGGCAACGCCGCGACGGCGAGGGCTAAAAGGGCAACGGCTTGAATTTTCATCACGCGCCTCCGGAAGTAAGGATTTGAGATGTGCCCGCGTTCTACCGGGTTCCGTGGCCGAGGGTATCTGCCCTGAGGGTCCATTTCCAGGCGTCGCGCAGAGGCGTCGCTGGTGCCACCGAAAGTAGGGGTATGGTAGGATCGCGACCCCGCGGACCCCGGCTGAATTGGTATGACTGGCCTGTTGGACTGAGCACCTGGCGCTCAGTTCCGGCGGTGCCTGATTTTGGGTTTCGGCGCGCCTGTAGCTCAGTTGGATAGAGTGTCTGGCTACGAACCAGAAGGTCGGGAGTTCGAATCTCTCCAGGCGCGCCAATAAATCAATGAGTTACGAACTCTCGCCTTTGCGCGGCGGTGCCCGTATGAGCACCGTATGAGCAGATTAGATTGCGACGCTCGGTGCAGTCCGACTCTCGACGGGGGTTGTTTGGCTGTCTGGAGTATCGGTACACGAAGCTTCGTTGCAGAGACCGGAAGCATTGAGTATTTTCGAAACGGAGCGGGAACATCAAAGCGAAGGTGCCAGGATTGCCACCGGCTGCTTTGGAGCGAGCTCGCCAAAATACAAAGAATAGAAATCTCTCACTGCATAACTGCCGATGTCGAAGCTGCCCGACCTTGAGGGATTGGTGATGTTCGCCAGGGTGGCCGAGCAACGCTCGTTCGCTGCGGCGGCCCGAGCCATGGGAGTATCGGTGGCCACCGTCTCGAGAGCCGTCACGCGTCTTGAAGGGCGCCTTGGGGGGCGCCTGTTCAACAGGACGTCCCGGCGACTCGCGTTGACGGACTACGGTTACACGCTTGCCGAACGGGCATCCAAGATCTTCGCGGATGCAGTGGAGGTGGAGGACCTCGCGCGCGAGACATCCATTCGCCCGCGAGGCCTGGTGAAACTCACGGCCCCGCAGTCCTTCGGCGTGCGCTGGGTTGCGCCCATACTGCCGGAGTTTTTTCGGCGCTATCCTGACATCGCGGTCGAACTACACCTTACCGATGTGCACATAGACCTGATCGGTGGCGGCTTTGACGCTGCGCTGCGCATCGCCGTTCTGGAGGACTCATCGCTCGTCGCGCGGCTCATCGCACCTGTCCGCCGGTTCGTTGTTGCATCGCCGAACTACATTGCGAAGTATGGCCGTCCGCAGCACCCACACGACCTCGTCACCCATCAATGCTTGAGCTACCTCACTAGATCGAAGCGTGACGTCTGGCGCTTCACGCATCGGTTAACAGGCGAGGAGTCTGTGATCACGCCAACAGGGCCGCTGCGAGGAACGAGCGCCGAGGCCTTACTGCCGACAGTGCTCGAGGGGCTGGCGATCAC
>DATFUG010000135.1:0-3605 GCA_035261025.1 Steroidobacteraceae bacterium
CTCCTGCGGCAGCAGCACCTCCCGCGGATCGGGCGACCACCACAGCACCGGCTGGCCGGGCGAATACCAGGGGAAAATGCCGCGGCGGTAGGCCGCCACCAGCCGCTCGCAGGACAGGTCGCCACCCGCGGCGAGCAATCCCGGCGGATCCAGCAGGGCGCGCTCCACGGCCGGAAAGTGATCGGGCGGGTCGCCCGGAGCCAGCCAGGCGATCATGGCGCCCGCGGTCGGGATTCAGGCGCGAAACGGCGTGTGGCGGGCGGCCGCATCAGCATATTCTGTCACGGCAACCGCTTCACGCTCGAGGTAGCGCGCCACGGCGGTGCGCAGCGACCGGTCCGCGAGCCAATGCGCGGACCAGGTGAACACGGGCTCGAAGCCCCGCGCCAGCTTGTGTTCACCCTGTGTGCCGGGCTCGAAGTGCTGCAAGCCATGCCGGATGCAGTAATCAATACCCTGGTAGTAGCAGGCCTCGAAGTGGAGGCTGTGAAAATCACCGATTGCGCCCCAGTAGCGGCCGTAGAGGGCGGAGCCGGAGCGAAAATACAGGGCGGTCGCCACGATTTCGCCCGCCAGCAGGGCGAGCACGGCGATGAAGGCGTCGCCCATGCTGGCGGCGATGAGGCGGAAGAATTCGGCGTTGAGGTAGGGCAGGTGGCCGTGGCGTACGAAGGTGGCGGCGTGCAGATCATGGAGGCGCCTGAGGGTCGCCCCATCCAGCTCGGCTCCGGTGCGCGTCGTGAACTCGATGCCCTGCTCGACGATGCGGCGGCGCTCCCGGCGCACCTTCTTGCGCTTGTCGGCCGAAAAGGTTGCCAGGAAATCCTCGAAATCACCATAGGCGCGGTTCTGCCACTGGAAGTGACAGTCGCGCCGCAACAGCCAGCCGGCCTCCTGGGCTGCCGCCCGCAGGGCATCGTCGATGAACAGGGCGTGCACCGAGGATCTGCCGCGACGCTGCGCGTCCTGTTCCAGTCCTCTCAGCACGGCCAGGCGATGCGCGGCACCGGAGGGCTCGTCTGCTCCGGCACACAGCAGGCGGGGTCCGGTCGCGGGTGTAAAGGGGATCGCCAGCAGGAGCTTGGGGTAGTAGGCCATGCCGCGGCCTTCCCAGGCGCGCGCCCAGGCGAAATCGAACACGAATTCACCCCAGGAATGGCTCTTTTCGTACAGCGGCGCCAGCGCCAGCGGCTGCGCCGCCTCCCCGAGCCGCAGGTGCCGGGGTGTCCAGCCGGTGGCCGCCCTCACGCATCCACTGGTCTCGAGTGCGTCCAGGAATTCATGGCGCAGGAAGGGATAGTCCCCCGCCAGGGCATTCCAGGCCGCGGCGTCGAAGTCCGCCATCCCGGCATGGAAGCTCAGCGATGCCGAGGCACTCATCCGGCCCCGTCGAGCTGCTCCAGATACTTGTCGGCATCGAGCGCGGCCATGCAGCCCGAGCCGGCCGATGTGATCGCCTGCCGGTAGACGTGGTCGGCGACGTCGCCGGCCGCAAACACGCCGGCCACACTGGTGGCCGTGGCATCGCCGCCGTTGCCGCCGCGGACCTGGATGTAGCCGCCTTTCATCTCCAGCTGGCCCTCGAAGATGCCGGTATTCGGCTGATGCCCGATCGCAATAAAGACGCCCGCGACCTTCAGCTCCTTCGTGCCCGCGCCGCCACCGGCCGTGGCGCGCAACCGCAGGCCGTTTACGCCCTGCACATCGCCGAGAATCTCTCCCACGGTATGGTTCCAGACGATGGACAGCTTGCCCGCGCGTTCGCGCTCGAAGAGCCGATCCTGGAGGATCTTCTCGGCACGCAGCCGTTCGCGGCGATGCACGAGCGTGACGTGCGAGGCAATGTTCGCGAGGTACAGCGCCTCTTCCACGGCGGTGTTGCCACCGCCAATCACCGCCACCGCCTGGCCGCGGAAGAAAAAGCCGTCGCAGGTCGCGCAGGCCGAGACGCCGCGGCCGCGGAAATGCTCTTCGGAGGGCAATCCCAGGTACTGCGCCGAGGCGCCCGTGGCGATGATCAGCGCATCGCAGCTGTAGGTACCCGAATCGCCCACCAGCTCAATGGGCCGCGCGCCCAGGCGCACGGTGTGAATCTGGTCCGCAATGATCCCGGTGGCGAAGCGCTCGGCGTGCCGGCGCATGCGCGCCATCAGGTCGGGCCCCTGCAGGCCCTCGACGTCGCCGGGCCAGTTGTCCACGTCCGTCGTGATCATCAGCTGGCCGCCCTGTTCCGTTCCGGTGACCAGCAGCGGACGACGATTCGCGCGTGCCGCATACACGGCCGCGCTGTAACCGGCCGGGCCGGAGCCGAGGATGATCAGGCGGTGGTGCTTGAGCTCGCTCATGTACAATTTCCAGTGGCTTGCGGGGCCCCACGCGGGTGGCCCGCAGGCGATGGTAAGGAACGCAGCACGTGCGGCCAAGTCTTTATTTTTCAAGGTGACCCATTGACTAATTCATCGGCCGAGCCCAAGTCGGCGTCACGCCTTTCTGCCGCGGTGGCGCGGGGGCTGCGTGAGGCCGCTGCCATCGGACTGGGTGTGATCGCCCTGATCCTATTGCTGGCGCTGCTGAGCTTCGACGCGCGCGATGCGGGTTTTTCCTATACGGGTTCGGGCGATCCGATCCACAACCGCGTCGGCAGTGCCGGCGCCTGGCTCGCCGACCTGCTGTATTTCCTGTTTGGGCGTCCCTCGCTCCTGATACCGCTGGCACTCGGCGTGATGGCCTTCCGCCTGGCGCGCTCCCGGCCCGCCGGGGAGGCGGGCAGCCGGGTCAATGCCGCGGTACGCGCGCTGGGCTTCGCCTTCCTGCTGGCGAGCAGCTGCGCGCTGGCGGCGTTGCACTGGAACCCAGGCGCGCTGCGCCAAAGCGCCGGGGGTGTCGTGGGCATGGGCGTGGGGGGCGCCGCCGCCGCCGCTCTGAACCTGCTGGGCGCCACGCTCCTGTTCCTGGCCGCGTGGGGAGCAAGCGCCGCGGTCGCATTTGGCATTTCGTGGCTGCGCATCGCGGACGGTCTCGGCGCCGCGGTCTGGAGCGCCATCCGCTTCCTGCGGGAGCGCTCGCAGCTGACGCGAGAGGTCAACGAAGGGCGCGAACGCAAGCAGGCCCGCATGGAGGCCGGGGAGGCCGAGACCCGGAAAGTGCGCGCCCGCGTTCCGCCGCGCATCGAGGCCCCTGCGCCCGCGATAGCGAAGAGCGATCGTGCCGAGAAGGAGCGTCAGGTTTTGCTGTTCGAGCCGCCGCAGGCGGGCGAGCTGCCGGCGCTCGGACTGCTCGATGATCCGCGCCCGAGCGAGGCGTCCTATTCGGCCGAAGCGCTGGAGGCGATGTCCCGCCTGGTCGAACTGAAGCTCAAGGATTTCGGCGTCGATGTTGAGGTGGTCGCGGTACATCCGGGGCCCGTCATTACGCGCTTTGAAATGCGGCCGGCACCGGGCGTCAAGGCCAGCCAGATCACGGCGCTCGCCAAGGACCTGGCGCGCGCCCTGTCCGCGACCAGCGTGCGCGTGGTCGAAGTGATTCCGGGCAAGTCCGTCATGGGACTGGAGATCCCGAATGAGCGGCGCGAAGTGGTCACGCTCGGCGAGATCCTGCGCAGCAAG
>DATFUG010000136.1:0-5771 GCA_035261025.1 Steroidobacteraceae bacterium
GACTGCGCGAGGTTTTTGACGGCGGCCTTGGCCGCACCCAGGAGTTGTTGTGAACCAGGACGAACGAGCAAGCCAACTGTCCGCGATGTTTGACGGCGAATTGCCCGCCGCCGAATGCGAGCTGCTGTCGCGCCGACTGGCACGCGATGAACAGCTGCGCGCCGTGTGGTCGCGTTATTCAGTCATCGGTGCGGCATTGCGGGCCGAGCCGGTGGCGCAGGTCAGGCCCGACTTCGCCCGCCGCGTGAGCGCGGCGCTGGCCGGCGGTAGCGCGCGCACCCGGGTGCGGCGCGGCCGCGTGTTGCGCGGTGCGGCACTGGGAGGCGCGGTGGCGGCGGGAGTGGCCGGCATGGCGATCCTGTTGCTGCGCAATGGCTTGCCCCAGCATGACGAGGCGCTGACCGCCTACGTGCCCACCGTGCACCGGCTGGCCCTGCCCGCCGCCGCCGCGGTCACGAGGCCTGCGACGGCCCGGGGAAGCGCCGAGCAGGTGAGCTACGTCGTGCCACCCGCCGGTAGCGTCAATAACCTCGCGATGCCGGCCGTGCTCGCCGAATACGTCGTCGCGCACAGCGAAGTCTCCTCGCCCCTGGCGCGGCGCAGCCTGATTGCGGCATTGATCGCCAGCGAGTCGGTCCAGCCGACGCCAGCGCTACCCTTTAACGTCACCGCGCCGGATACGGCGCCCGTCAACGGCGCGGCCCAGGCCGATGGCCAACGCTAGGATCAGCGCCAGAGCCACCGCCGGAGCCCTGGGCTGGGTCAGCCTGGCCGCCAGCTGGGCGGTGCTGGCCGACGATCCGCGAGGCTGGCTCGAGCGCATGGAACGCGCGCTGGCGACCCGCAACTACCAGGGCACCTTCGTCCATGAGCAGGACGGACAGACCGAGACCCTCACGATCGTGCATCGCGTCAGCGGCAATGAGATCGCCGAGCGAATCGCCTCGCTCGATGGCTCGGGTCGCGAAGTCATTCGCCACAACGGCGAGTTGACGGCCTACTTCCCCGACCAGCGCGTGGTCCTGGTGGAAAGCGGTCCCAAGGAGGGCCTGCTGCTCACCGAGCTGCTGCGCTTGGACACGGCGGCCTCCGACATGTATCGGCTCAGCGAGGAGCGTCCGACCAGGGTGAGCGGGCGGGCCGCGCACGTCGTGGCCGTCGTACCCCTGGACGACCTGCGCTACGGGTATCGCGTCTGGATCGACGATGCCAGCGCCATGCCGCTCAAGACCCAGCTGCGCTCCTCCGAGGGCCGCGTCGTCGAGCAGCTCGTGTTTACCGAGCTGAGCCTGCACGCACGCATCGCCGATGCCGCGTTTTTGCCCGCCGTGGTCGCGCGCGACTACCGCTGGTTGCGTCATGCAGCGCCCACCACCGTGACGGACTCGCAAATGCCGGCCGGCCGCTGGGAGGCCGCAGGACTGCCCCACGGCTTCCACCTGACCGCCAACTCGACCCAGCTCCTTGCCGGTGCCGGCAAGGCCGTGACCCATCTCGTGTTCAGCGATGGCCTGGCTTCCGTTTCCGTGTTCGTCGAGCCGGAGCCGCGCCGGACGCCCTTGCCGCCAGGCGTACCTGCGCCGGCCACGATGACCAACGTCGGTTCCTCCAGCGCGCTGCAGACCGAGGTGAACGGTCATAAGGTGACTGCGATCGGTGAGGTGCCGCCGGCGACGGTGCGCGCCATCGCCGGCTCACTCCGCGAAGGCCTTGGACCCCCGGGGCGAGTGGCCGGCGGCACGCGCCGTTGACCGCCGGGCCCGCGGCGACGCGGCTGGTCCTCCTCACGCGTGCGGATTGCGAGCTGTGCGATCGCCTGCTGCTCCAGCTTGATGCCCTGCGCCGGCGCACAGAGATCCCCGCGGTAACCCTGGTGGACGTGGACGGCGATCCAGCGCTCCGAAGCCACTGGCGACTGCGGGTTCCGGTACTGCTCCTTGACGGGGAGCGCGTTTGCGAGCATGCGCTCGACGTCCCGGAATTACTGCGGCTTTTGCGGCTATAATCCGCGCGCCCCGAGCGCCTGCCCCCGCTTCAGTGATGCAACGAATACGCAATTTCTCCATCATCGCCCACGTAGATCATGGTAAATCGACGCTCGCAGACCGCCTGATTCAGCTCTGTGGCGGCCTCGAGGAGCGTGAGATGCAGGCGCAGGTGCTCGACTCCATGGACCTGGAACGCGAGCGGGGCATCACCATCAAGGCGCAGAGCGTCACGCTGCACTACGTCTCGCGCGCCGGTGAGCGTTATCAGCTCAACCTGATCGACACGCCGGGCCACGTTGATTTCTCCTATGAGGTTTCGCGCAGTCTCGCTGCCTGCGACGGCGCACTGCTGGTGGTCGATGCCTCCCAGGGTGTCGAGGCGCAGAGCGTCGCGAACTGCCACACCGCAGTCGAACAGGGCCTCACGGTTCTGCCGGTCATCAACAAGATCGATCTGGCCTCGGCCGACGCGGAGCGGGTGAGGAAGGAGATCGAGGAGATCATCGGTATCGAGGCGCACGACGCCGTGCTGGTCAGCGCCAAGACGGGCGAGGGCGTGCCGGAGCTGCTCGAGGAGATCGTGCAACGCATTCCGGCGCCGCGCGGGGACGTCCAGGCCCCGTTGCAGGCGCTGATCATCGATTCCTGGTTCGACAACTATGTCGGCGTGGTGTCGCTGGTGCGGGTGGTGAATGGCGTACTGCGCGCAGGTGAGAAAATCCGGGTGATGTCCACGGGCCGCAGCCATACCATCGACAAGCTTGGGCGCTTCACGCCAAAGTCGGTGGCGATGAGCGAGCTGGGTGCGGGCGAGGTCGGCTTCGTGGCCGCCGGCATCAAGGAGATCGACGGCGCGCCGGTTGGCGACACCATAACCGCCGAGAACAAACCGGCCAGCGCACCGCTCCCGGGCTTCAAGCAGGTGCAGCCGCGGGTGTTTGCGGGCGTATTCCCGATCAATTCGGAGGACTATGAGAGCTTTCGCGACGCGCTCGCCAAGCTCAAGCTCAATGACTCGGCGCTGCACTACGAACCGGAGGTTTCCACCGCGCTCGGTTTCGGATTCCGCTGCGGATTCCTGGGCCTGTTGCACATGGATATCGTGCAGGAGCGGCTGGAGCGCGAATACCACCTCGACCTGATCACCAGCGCACCGACCGTCATCTACGAGGTGGCCTGCAGCGATGGCAGGGTGCTGCACATCGACAGCCCCGGCAAGCTGCCCGCGCCCAATGAGATCGCCGAGATCCGCGAGCCGATCATCACCGCCAACATCCTCGTGCCGCCCGACTATGTCGGCGCGGTGCTCGGCCTGTGCAGCGAAAAGCGCGGCGTGCAGAAGAAGATGCAGTTCCTCGGGACCCAGGTCTCCCTCCAGTACCAGCTGCCGCTCGCCGAGGTGGTGCTGGATTTCTTCGACCGGCTGAAATCGGCGAGCCGCGGCTATGCCTCCTTCGATTACGAATTCAGTCATTTTCAGGATGCGCCGCTGGTCAAGCTCGACGTGCTGATCAACGGCGACAAGGTCGACGCGCTGGCGCTGATCGTGCATCGGGACAACTCCTACCATCGTGGCCGCGAGCTGGTCGACAAGATGCAGGAACTGATACCGCGGCAGATGTTCGAAGTGGCAGTGCAGGCCGCGATTGGCACGCACGTCATCGCCCGCGCCACGGTCAAGGCGTTGCGCAAGAATGTGCTCGCCAAGTGCTACGGCGGCGACATCTCGCGCAAACGCAAACTTCTCGAGAAACAGAAGGCTGGCAAGAAGCGCATGAAGCAGGTCGGCGCGGTGGAAATACCGCAGGAAGCCTTCCTGGCCGTGCTGCAGGTCGGCCGCAAATAAGGATCCAAGCATGCTGCTGCAAATAGTCACCCCGCTCGCCTGGCTCGCCGGCCCGGTTACGCTGCTGGCCATCGCCGATGACTGGTTCCTGCGGCCGCGCCGTCAGCTGCGGGCGCGCTCGGCAGCCGCGACGGACCCGGCGTGGATGCGGGCCATCTACCTGGCGCTGCCGGTGGTCATCATCGGCGCGATCCTCAGGCTGCTGCTTTCCGACCGGCTCGACTTCAGCCTGGTGCTGGTGCTGGTGCTGTTCGCCTCGGGCCTGGTCTGGCTCCTGGATCGGCTGGTCCTGGCACCGGCGCGCGCCGCTGCGGCCAGGCGCTCCGGGCTCGAGGCCGGCGATCTTCCCTTGCCCGTGACGGTCGATTACGCGCGCAGCCTCCTGCCGGTTGCTGCCCTCGTGCTGGCCCTGCGCTCCTTTGTCTTCGAGCCGTTCCGCATCCCCTCCGACTCGATGATGCCCACGCTCGAGGAAGGCGATTTTCTGGTGGTGAACAAATTTGCCTTTGGGCTGCGCCTGCCGGTGCTGAACACCAAGATCCTCAAGATCGGTGAGCCGGAGCGCGGCGATGTCGTGGTGTTTCACTATCCGCCGGACCCGGCGGTCAACTTCATCAAGCGCGTCGTCGGGCTGCCCGGCGATACGGTGCGGGTGCACGACGACCAGCTCATCATCAATGGCTTGCCGGTGCCGCTCGTGGACGCGGGCCGTTACAGCGACGGCTGTTACCTGAATATGCGGCTGGCCACAGAGCAGCTGGGTGCACACCGTCATCAGACCCTGTCCTGCCACACCATGGACGATCTGCGGTTTCCGCCCGTCGCCAGCTGCAACCGGCATATCCCGCAGAGTTACCGGTGCGATGATGCCCTGCGTGGCATCCTGCCTGACAAAAACGATACCATCAGCGACATCGTGGTACCCCCGGGCGAGTACCTGATGATCGGCGACAATCGTGACAACAGCCTGGATGGGCGCTTCTGGGGCTTCGTGCCCGAGGACCACCTGGTCGGCCGCGCCTCGCGCATCTGGCTTAACCTGCCGCTCGGCCGGTCCGGATGGCCGGACTGGCGCCGCTTTGGCGAGCGTATAGAGTAGCCCGGTTGTGGGGTTCCGGGGATTCCAAGGGAGTACTGAACATGCCTAAGTCTCAGCGCGGCGTGACTTTCATCGGCTGGCTGGTGCTGCTGGCACCGGTTGCGGTGCTGGTGTACGCCGGCATCCGCCTGACGCCCATCTATCTCAATTATTTTCACGTCGTCCGCGCCCTCGAGCAGCTGGCTACCGCTTCGGCAGACGACCCGAACATCACTCCGGCGGGCGTGCACCTCTCGCTCGAAAAGCGCTTTGATATTGAATACGTGGACCGGCCGGCCGCCAAGGATATCGACGTGCATCGCGAGGGCGATCACTGGGTGGCGGTCGCGACCTACGAGGATCTCGCGCCGCTGATCGGCAACGTATCGATCCTGGTGCAGTTCAACAAAGAGGTGATCCTGAAGTGAGCGGCACGCGGACTGCGGCTACCGCCGGCTGACCCATGTCAGCCGCGCCGATCATCGGTGGAATGCGTGCCGCCGACTGGGTGCGTCGCCAGCTCCAGTACGAACCCGTCGATCCCGGCCTTTTTGAACAGGCCCTCACGCATCGCAGCGCCGCGCGCGCCAACAATGAGCGCCTCGAATTCCTCGGTGATGCGGTGCTCAACCTGATCGTCGCCCAATACCTGTATGCCCAGTACCCGCAAGCCGACGAGGGGGCCTTGAGCCGCCTGCGCGCCGTGGTGGTCAGTGGTGATTCGCTGGCGCGCCTGGCAGGCCCGCTGGAACTGGGCCCGGCGCTTTCCCTGGGTGCCGGCGAACTCAAGACCGGTGGCGAGCGGCGCGAGTCGATCCTGGCCGATGCGCTCGAGGCGGTGTGCGGCGCGGTCTATCTC
>DATFUG010000137.1:0-36161 GCA_035261025.1 Steroidobacteraceae bacterium
CAGGTTGGCGGGCTCGTCATACAGGCGCATGGGCGTATCGATCTGCTGCACCTCGCCGGCATTGAACACCACGATGCGCTGCCCCAGGGTCATCGCCTCGATCTGATCGTGCGTCACGTACAGCATGGTGGCGCGCAGCCGCCTGTGGAGCCGGGCGATCTCCGCGCGCATGCCGAGGCGTAACTTGGCGTCCAGATTCGAGAGCGGTTCATCCAGCAAAAATACCTGTGGACTGCGCACCAGGGCGCGGCCAAGCGCCACGCGCTGGCGCTGGCCCCCGGAAAGTTGCCGCGGCTTCCGATCCAGCAGGGTGTCGAGCTCAAGCGTCGCTGCGGCGGCGCGCACCTTGGCATCCAGGTCCGCGCGCGCCATCCCGCGGAGGCGCAACCCAAAGGCCAGGTTCTCGTAGACATTCATGTGTGGATAGAGCGCGTAGCTCTGAAACACCATCGCAATGTCACGATCGCGGGCCGGCAGGTCGTTGACCACGCGCCCGCCAATGCTCAGCGCGCCGCTGGTGATGCTCTCCAGTCCGGCGATCATGCGCAGCAGCGTCGATTTGCCACAGCCCGACGGTCCCACGAGGGCCAGAAGCTCGCCATCGGCCGCGTCGAAGCTGGCCCCGGCCACCGCTACGTGGCCGTTTTCATACACCTTTCGAAGCGCTTCGAGCCGTACCCCGGCCATGATTTTCCCTTGGGTCCCCCGTCGACAGATCGTATACAATCCTGCACAACATGGCTATGTAAACGTTTTCCACTGGCGCCAGCCGCGACTGGATCGGGATCAGGATACGTGAACGACAAGCTCTTGCGGTTTCCGGCCGGCTTTCTCTGGGGCACTGCCACTTCCGCTTATCAGATCGAGGGATCGCCGCTGGCCGATGGTGCCGGGCCCTCCATCTGGCAGCGATTCTGCCGCACGCCCGGGCTGGTGCGCGACGGCCAGAGCGGCGATGTGGCCTGCGACCATTACCGGCGCTACCAGAGCGACGTTGCGCTGATGCGCGAGCTCGGCCTCAAGGCCTACCGCTTCAGCATCTCCTGGAGCCGCGTGCTGCCTGCGGGCCGCGGCGCCGTCAACGCTGCGGGTCTCGGCTTCTACGATCGCCTCGTCGATGAACTTTTGGGCCACGGCATCGAGCCACTGGTGACACTGCATCACTGGGACCTGCCGGCCGCCCTCGATGATCGCGGCGGATGGCTCAATCCCGACATCGCGCAGTGGTTTGCCGACTACGCCTCCGTTGTTTTCCGCAAGCTCGACGGGCGCGTGAAGCACTGGGTGACACACAATGAACCCTGGGTGATCGCGGACGGCGGGTACCTGCACGGCGTGCTCGCGCCGGGGCATCGCAACGTCTACGAGGCGCCGATCGCGACGCATAACCTGCTGCGCGCCCATGGCGCCGCGGTGCAGGCCTATCGCGCCACGGGCAAGCATCGCATCGGACTGGTCGTCAATCTCGAGCCGAAGTACGGCGCGACGCCGGCAGAGGAGGACCGTGCCGCCACGGCGCGCGCCGATGCCTACATGAACCGCCAGTATCTCGACCCGGTCTTCCTGGGAAAATATCCCGAGGAGCTGCGCGAGATCTTCGGCGAAGCCTGGCCGACGTGGCCCGCGGCCGATCTGGAACTGATTCGCCAGCCGCTCGATTTCCTGGGCGTCAACTACTACACGCGCAATGTCACGCGCGCCAACGCGCAGAGCTGGCCGCTGCGCGCGGAAATGGTGCGCCAGACGCAGGCGACCTACACGGAGACCGGCTGGGAAGTCTTCCCGCAGGGCCTGACCGATACGCTGCTGTGGGTGAAGAACCGCTACGGCAATCCGCCCGTCTTCGTGACGGAGAACGGCGCGGCCTTCTTCGACCCGGCGGCGCCGGAGCAGGGCCGGATCGATGATCCACTGCGCGTGGAATATCTTCGCGAGCATATTGCCGCGGTGCGCGCCGCCATCGCACAGGGTGCGGACGTGCGCGGCTATTTCGTCTGGTCGCTGCTCGATAACTTCGAGTGGGCACTCGGCTATTCAAAGCGCTTCGGCATCGTGCATGTCGATTACTCGACGCAGCAGCGCACGCCCAAGGCGAGCGCCCGCTACTACTCCAGCGTCATTGCGACGCACGGCGCCGCGGCCGAAAAGGCCGAGACGGGAACGCGGAGCGCAGCCGCGCCGACGCTCCTCACCGCGAGTTGAACGGCCTTCCGGCCGGTGCTCCGGGCGCGGCCGGCCGCTCGGCGAGCATGACCTGCACGAGCTTCGCCATCATCTGCTCGATCTGCGCCGGCGTCATCTCGCCGAGCACGCCACGCCCTTCCGGTGCAATGTGCAGCGCCGGATCGCCGTGGGCATGAAATACGAAATGCTCGAAGTGGGCACGCCAGATATTGCGCTGCTCGGCCGGTAGCGTGGCGATGGCCAGTATGGCGTGCATGAGGCTGGTATAGGGCGGCCCGTCGGAGCGTGGCAACCCGTTCCACCAGTAATTGACGAGGATATTGAAAGGCGCCAGCGACTGCACGCCGTGCCACCACATGTAGGGAATGTAGAGGGCATCACCCGGCTCGAGCTCCGCCGTCTGCGCCGCCGCGTAGGCCAGCTCAAACTTCGGAAAGCGCGCCAGATCGGGGTGGGCGATGTCGACCAGGCTGATGGGCACGCCTTGCGGAGTGGAGTGCAGGGGGCCGACGTACAGGTTTTCCAGCTGCTCGGGCGGAAACAGCACGAAGCGGCGCCGGCCCGCCGCCACGCAGGCAATATTGTCCTTGCAGTCATAGTGGGCCGCGACCGTGCTGGTATTGCCAATCCAGATAGTCGGGCGCGTACCGGCGGGAGGGAGACCCAGGCTGTTGTGAATCTCCAGCTCCGGCAAGTGCTTCGGTATGGACAAGGCCTGGATGGACAGGGCCGGCGGCTCGGCCTGCTCCGCGCTGGCCAGCATCAGACGCAGCACGTCGGCAAACTTCGCCCGCACGCGGGTGAAGTTCTCACCGGTCATGTTCCCGTTGTAGGAAAAGCGGCCCTGGATCTGCGGTTCGCCCGCCAGATACTCCACCTGGGTCCCCGCATTGAGCACCTGCAGGTAATCGACGGCCGCCGCGGCGGATTCCATCCCCTTGCGCACCAGCGGCCAATCGGCGACCAGGCCTTTCAATACCGCTGGCTTGCGGGCGACGGCAATCTCGGATTCAAAGACCCGCTGATCCACGTTTCGCCACTGGGGAATCTCCGCTGCCATGCACTAATTTCTCACGGAGCCAGGGCCGCCAACCGGCGCAAGCCTTGGGATGCGGTCCGCGACGGGCGGCAGCGCCGGAAACGGCGCGTGCGGCTCCGTCTGGTACCAGTAGGCGACCGAGTAGAAATTGTCGGAGCGGTGATTGGCGTGGCCGTGTTCAATCGTAGCCCGGAACGATTTCGTGAACGGGATGGGGGAATCGAGATGAAAGCGATAGACAGTCGAACGGCTGCCCGTCTGCTCATCGCCTTTGACGGGGGCGCCGTACAGCGGATATGAGAAAGAGTGCGTGCCAAAGCCCCAGGCACCGAGGAAATAGTCCTCGGCACCGGTGCCATTGATGACGGGCAGGGTGCTGCCGTCAACGAAGAACATGTCGTCGCCCTCGCCCCACCAGCCATCCTGATTCTGCAGCACGGAGAGGGTGACGCCGACAAAGTGGCCGCGGCCGCGGGCTTCCATCCACACGTAGTTGCCCTCGCCGGAAAGATTGCTGCGAGTGTTCACGAGCGGCTCGCCATTGGCGCTCCAGCTGGACGTCCAGCCGTGGTTTGGTGCCGCCTGGCGATACTGCGCGTGAAAATACAGCGTGTCGGCGGGCAGCGGCCGCATGCAGACGCGATAGTCAATGTTGAAGTACAGGGCATCCACGCCTGCCGCGCCCTCGTTGGTGACGGTGATGCGGGCGTGCTTTCGAAACGGCATGGGGAAAAATGAGTTCAGGGCCTTCTCGGGGGCCACGGCCAGCGGCGCGGACTGGTACAGGAAATACTCACCGAGCCCCAGGCCGAAAAAATCGCCGATTGGCGCTTCGACGCTGGGCGTCGCCTCGGCGTCCCAGTAGATTCGAAGCACCAGCTTCTTGAGGTGAAACTCCTCGCGGCTCGAGATCGTAAACCATAGATGGGAAATGACGCCGGGCCCGGCAGCGTCCAGCAGCGTCAGGGTCTCGCCGGGACGGACCGGACGGGCATCGTCGTTGGCACCGGCACGATCGTAGCTCGAGGCGCGATGCTGTACATAGTCGTGCGGACGCGTAAGGCCGGCGAGCGAGCCCGCGGCATCGAGACAGCCCTGCGCCTGGGTGGCCTGGATGCCGGAGAAGAGTAGCAGCGGGCCCAGCGATGCGAGGCGTGCGATCATCCCTTGACGCTCCCCAGTGTAATGCCCCGGAGGTAGAAGCGTTGCAGGGACAGGAACAGCGCCAGCACCGGCAGCACCGTGATGACGGCTCCGGCCATCATCATCTCGTTGTCCTGCACGTGTTCGCGCGCCAGGCCGGCCAGCGCCACCGGCAGGGTCTGCATGTCGCGGTCGCTGAGCACGATCAGCGGCCACATGAAATCATTCCAGGTGCCCAGGAATACGAAGATACCGAGCGTGACCAGGATCGGCGTGAGCACCGGCAGCACCACGGAGCGGAAGATGCGCCATTCGCCGGCACCGTCGATGCGCGCCGCGTCCAGCAATTCATCGGGAATCGACAGCGCGTACTGGCGCACCAGGAAGATGCCGAAGATGCTGGCGATGCCGGGCACGATCGCGCCGGCGTAGCTGTTGACGAGGCCCAGAAACTTGAGCAGTCCGAACAGCGGGATCATCGTCACCTGGCCCGGCACCAGCAGGCCCGCGAGCAGCAGCCGGTAGACCGACTCGCGGCCGCGGAAGCGCAGCTTCGCGAAGGCGTAGCCGGCCATGCCATTGAACACCAGCGCGAGCAGCGTGGCGCTGGTGGCCACGATCACGCTGTTGATGAAATACCGGCCCATGTGCTGGCCCGCGAACAGATCGCGGTAGTGATCGAGCGTGAGCGAACTCGGCAGTAGCGGTGGCGGATAAGTCGACGAGGCGCCGGTCGGCATGAGCGAAACGGAGACCATCCACGCCAGCGGGAACACGGTCAGCGCAGCGGCCAGCCACAGGGCGGCGTTGACCAGCCAGGCCTGCGCACGCGGGTTCATGTCTCGCCCAGCCGCCGGGTGAGGCGCAGCTGCAGCGCCGTGATCAGCAGGATCAGCGCAAACAGGACGAAGGCCACGCTGGAGGCAGAACCCAGTTTCCACCAGGTGAAGCCCTGATCGAACATGAAGTACAGCACGCTGAGCGTGCTTTGCAGCGGCCCTCCCTGGGTCATCACGTAGGGCTCGGCGAACAGCTGGAAATAGCCGCTGACCGTGAGGATGCCGACCAGCGCCAGCGTCGGGGTGAGAAGCGGCAGCGTGATGTGGCGCAATCGCGCCCACGCCCCGGCGCCTTCAAGGCGCGCGGCGTCGTACAGATCCTCGGGAATGGCCTGCAGCGCGGCGATCAGGATGATCATGTTGTAGCCGAAATTCTTCCACACCGCGAGCAGCACAATGGAGGGCATCGACCAGTGCGGATCGCCGAGCCAGTCGATGGCCGGCAATCCCAGATGAGTCAGCAGGTAGTTGATCAATCCGTAGCGCGTGTGCAGCAGATAGCGCCAGATCAGCGCCACGGCCACCAGCGACGTGACGACTGGAGCGAACAACGCCGTGCGGAACAGGGGCCGGAAGCGGGCCAGGCGTGAATCGACCAGCAGCGCGGCGCCGAGCGATGCCAGGAGCGAGAGGGGCACACCCAGCACCACGAAAAAGGCGGTATTGCCGAGCGCCTGCCAGAACAGCGGCGTCACCAGCAGCGTGCGGTAGTTGTCGAGCCCGATGTAGCGCAGGTTGGCAGGATCGGCCAGCGCATACAGATCGAAATCGGTGAAGCTCAGCAGCAGGGCCGCCACGACCGGCAGCAGAAAAAAGACGCCGATCAGCAGCAGGGCCGGGAGCGAGAACCACCAGCCGGCGCGTGTGCGGTTCATCGCTTTTCCTGCCGGTCGAGCAGCCAGCGCCGCTTGGCGAGCATCGCATCCACCTCGGCGTCAAACTGGGTGACGGCGGCATCTTCGCTCTGCCCGCCACGCACGACACGCTCGGCCATCAATCGCATGCCCTGCATGATCTGCTCCCACTCGGGCAGCTGCTGGAAGGTGCGGAGCCGATCGAGCTGGATGCGGAAGGCTCGCGTGTAGGGATCGGTGGCGATGGCGCCGGATTCCCAGCTGCTGCGCCGCGGCGGCAGATCGCCCGTAATCTCGTAGAAGCGACGTTGCACCTCGGGGCGCGAGAGGTATTCGATCAGGGCCCAGGCGCTGGCCTTGTGCTCAGAGCGCCGGAAGATCACCAGGCTGGAACCGCCGGCGCTGGAGGCGCCGGGTCCGTCCGGGCCGGGCATCGGCGCGGTCATCCAGCTGCCCTGCTGCCCGGCCGGCAGGCGGCGCTTGAATTCACCGATATTCCAGGGTCCGGAGACATAGAACGAGAAGAATCCATTGCCCAACTCATCCCAGACGTTGGAAATCTGGGTGTTGGTCGCCATCGGCGCGAGCGACTGCGTGAACAACTGGTGGTAAAAGGCCAGCGCGCGCCGGAAGGAAGGGCTGCGAAAATTGCCGTAGCGATTGCCCTCCCGCAGCATGGCTTCCGGCTGCTGCAGGGCCAGGACCTGGAGCGGCTCGAATTCATTGAGCGGCAGCAGCACCGCGTAGCGCTGCGGCCCCACCATCCGCTTGATGGCCTGGAGCTGGCGCAGCCAGTCGGCCCAGTTGTCCGCCGGACCGGCAAATCCAGCCTGGCGCAGCAGATCGCTGCGGTAGAACAGCAAGCGGGTGTCGACGTACCAGGGCACGCCCCACGGCACGCCGCCGAGCGAATTGGCCTGCCAGACCTGGGGGAAAAAATCCGCGACCTCCACGATCTTCGATGCGGCGAGGCGCGACTGCAGCGGCTCCAGCGCATGCAGGGCGACGAGCTCGGGTATCCAGGTGTTGCCGAGCTGGCACATGTCGGGAGTGGCGTCGCCGGCCACGGCGGTGAGGAACTTCTCGTGCGCCGCCGTCAGGGCGAGGCGCTGCACCTCGACGTGCAGGCCCGGGTGTTCGCGCTCGAAGGCCGGCAACAGCGCACTCACCTGGTCCGCCTCGGCGCCAAAAGCCCAGAACTTCAGCACTTCGCCCTGCGGGGCGCCGCCACAGCCGCTTGCCACCAGGGCCGCCAGTAGCGGCGCGAGCCGGCCCGCGCGCGGGCTGTTCAGCCCAGCCATCCGCCGCTGAATCCGGCGCGCTGCAGACCCCGGCGGATCACCGGGTCGCGCTGCATCGTCTGCCAGAGCAGTCCACTGTGCTGGTTCTCCAGCATCGTCATGAGCGGTCCGTGCGTGATGCCGTAGTAACGCGAGTCGACCCAGCCCAGCTCGCCCACCCGCCGCCCGCTCAGGAGCGGCACGTCGAACTGGAAACTCGGGTTGAAACTGTCGAGGAAGCCGTATTGTCCATAGATCACCGCGCCGTAGCGGCGATACATCTCGGCGGCGGCGGCCGTGGCCTGATCGGGCGTGAAGGGCAGGCACCCCAGGGCCGCGCTCGGCGTGATCGTGCCGTCGTCCAGGTTCTGGTCCGGATTCAGGCCGACGCCGCGGCCGGCATAGGTGCGGAACTGCCGTTGCACGCCCTGGTAGGAAAGGCTGCCCGTGTAGGGACCGTCGCAGGCGCTCAGGCCCCACACGTCGGGCCCGTAGCCCGCCCAGCCCAGGGGATTGGCCGTCGCGTAGGCGCGCTGCGAGAGCGCCGCGCGCCGGGTGTTCTCGAAGTAATCGATGCCGCGGGCGCGCAGGTACGCATCGCTCACCCCGCGCAGGTCCACCCAGCACTGCGTAAAGTGGTGACCAAAGAGCGGTCCAAAGGTGAGATGCTCGATGCCCTCGATCCTGCCCCAGCTCGCGTCATACCCGGAGGTCCAGACGGCCCAGGCATCCGTCCCGACGGCGTGCGCCTGTGAGCCCAGGGCCAGCAGGTAGACCGGGATCGCCTCGTTGTAGCCGATCCAGTCCGCGGACAGGAATCCGGTTTCCGGCCGCCAGCCCATGCAGACGCCCGGGCCGTTGGCCTGGGCCCAGTTCCACTCGACGCGCTCGCACAAGGCGTCCGCGATCGTACGGATCGCCACCTCGTCGACATCCGTGCCGTCGAAATACTGGCCGCAGAGGCGCGCACCCATCAGCAGCAGCGTCGTGTCGACGGTCGAGAGCTCCGAGTCGCGGTAACGCGTACCGCTGCTCATGTCGAGGAAGTGATAGAAAAAGCCGCGATAGCCGGTGCAACCGGTCGGGGCCGTCCCCTGCGGCGCATCGCGCAGGAACTCCAGCCAGCCCCGCACCCGTTGCGCGGCGGCGGCTCGCGGCACCCAGCCGTGCGCGACGCCGATGGGCACCGCGCTGAAGGCGAAGCCCATGGCCGCGATGCTGGCCGGCGCCGGGTCCGGCCAATAATCGGGCGCCAGCCCGCGCGCCGCCTCCGTGGTCTGCCAGAAATAATTGAAGCTGCGATGCAGGCTGTCCGCCAGCAGCGCGTCGGGGGTCAGCGGGGGCGGCGGGGGATAGCCGGCGGCGGGGACCGCCGGCGTCGAGCTCCCGCCGCAACCGACCAGGGCGCCGGCCGCCGTGGTCGCGGCCACCTGCAGGAAGCGGCGTCGCGTCAGCCGCGCCATATCAGACTGCCGCGGCCTTGCAGTGCCGGTCGATGAACTGCTGATGCATCGGCATCGCGTCGACGCAGTTGGCCACGATCATCTTGGCGTGGTCCATGAAGGTATAGAGATCGGCATCGCTCATCTGGTCAACCATCGGGTGATATCCGGCCGGCATGATGTGCTGTCCGATCATCACCTCCACCCAGCTCACCTGACCAAACATTTCCTCCGCATTGCGAAAGAACCGGCCACTGTCCCTGAACAGCCGCACGGTGTCGGTGAGCGTCTCCGGTACGGGCATCGTCCGGCAGTAATTCCAGAACGGCGAGTCGTCGCGCTCGGTCGCGTGGTAGTGCATGATCAGGAAATCCCGGATCCGCTCGAATTCGAAGGTGCATTGCGCGTTGTAGCGGTCAACGAGGACCTGGCTGATCTCACCGCCCGGAAACAGCAGCACCAGCTTGCCGATCGCCGATTGGATCAGGTAGATGCTGGTCGACTCCAGCGGCTCCATGAAGCCGCCGGCGAGGCCGACCGCCACGACGTTCCTGTTCCAGATCTTCCGGCGCTTGCCGGTCGTGAAGCGCAGCGGCCGGGGCTCAGCGAGGGCGCGCCCGTCGAGATTCCTGAGCAGGATGGCCGCGGCCTCGTCCTCGCTCATGAACTTGCTGCAGTACACGTGGCCGTTGCCGGTGCGATGCTGCAGCGGGATGCGCCATTGCCACCCGGCCGTGCGCGCGGTCGAGCGCGTATAGGGCGTCGGCGGACCGACCTTCTCGCAGGGCACCGCCAGCGCCCGGTCGCAGGGCAGCCAGTGGGTCCAGTCCTCGTAACCGGTATGCAATGCCTCCTCGATCAGCAGGCCGCGAAAACCGGAGCAATCGATGAACAGATCGCCACTGACGGCCTCGCCGCTCTCGAGCACCACGGCTTCGACGTAGCCATCGGTGGCGCGCAACCGGGTCTCGCGGATCTTGCCCTCGGTGCGCACCACGCCGCGCGCCTCGGCGTAGCGGCGCAGGTAGCGCGCGTACAGCCCGGCGTCGAAGTGGTAGGCATAGGCGACGTCGGCCAACGGCGAATTCTTCGGTGCGTCGCTGGCCGAGACCATGAATTTCTCGCGCGGCGCTGCCACCGTGTTGAGCGAGTAGTCGCCGAGTTCGGCCGCCCGGCCCGCCAGGCGGGCGCGCAGCCAGTAATGGTGGAACGGTATCGAGCCCAGGTCGTGTCCCAGGGTGCCAAAGCCGTGGATGTAGGTATCCCCGATGCGCCCCCAATCCCTGAACTGGATACCCAGCTTGAAGGTGCCCTGGGTCTGCCGGATGAATTCGGCCTCGTCGATCTCCAGCATCTTGTTGAAGTGGGACAGGTGCGGCACGGTCGCTTCGCCGACACCGACGATACCGATCTCCTCGGATTCGACCAGGCGCAGCGCGTAGGTCTTGCCGAAAGTCTTGGCGAGCGCACAGGCGGCCATCCAGCCGGCGGTACCGCCCCCTACGATGACGATGTTCTTGATCAACCTGTTGGACCTGCACGAAAAAAACAAAGCCCGCAGGGCGGGCTTTGTCGTATCGCCATTGCTGACGCCAAGTGTACTCCCCGGTGCTTAAACCCGGATCACCACTTGAAGCCCACCGTCATCTTCAGCGTCCTCGTCACGCCAATGATCGGCCCGCTGGTGTTGTACGCCGGTTGATTTGGATAATTGTACGAGGCCGCCGTTGAGTCAAAGTTCTGCGCGTTGAGGAGGTTGAGCACATCCAGGCGCACGTAACCACTCATGTTCTGGGGCAGATCGAAGCTTTTCGTCACCTGCATGTCCACGCTCTGGTAACCAAACAGGACATTGCCGACGGCGTCCGCGACCGGATAGGCGTTGGTCCCGAAGGCATTGCAGGAGGTCCCATTGGCGAAGCCCAGCTGGCTACACCCGGCAATCGTGGTCACGGGAATCGGCGTCGCCAGCGTCAGCTTGCCGGCAAACAACAGGCCCCATGGACCATCGACGCTGCCCGTGGCGACCATCCTGTGCCTGGCCACCGCACTCGAGAGCGTGAAGGGGTAGTCCGCGATGTGCGGCAGGTCGAAGCCATAGCCGTCCGTAAACAGGCGGTTCTGCTTCGCGTCGGTGAAGGTATAAGCAAACGTTGCACCCCAATGCGATTCACGCGTATAGGGCTTCTCCGCAGAGACCAGGAGTTCGGTCGTGCGCGTCTCCTGACCGTTCTCCCACAGCACGAGGTTGCTCTGCAGGCCCGGCAGGCCGGCGGAGCACCACTGCGCGGGTGAGCCGCCCCAGTCCAGGCCGCAGCCGCGCGTGGCAAAGCTGCCGTCGGCGTAGCGGTTGCCCAATACGCCCAGCAACCCTTCGTAGCTGTTGATGCGCGTCAGCGTGACGCTGGTGTTCCAGTCGCCGACCTTGTTGCGTATGCCAAGGCTGAACTGGTCTGAATAGGGCACCTTCAGATTGTTCGGGAACATGTTCGCTTCGCCGCCGGGAGCGCCCAGTCCCTGCAGATTGGCCGCGTTCAGGTACATGGGATTCCAGTCCAGGCAGGTTGTCCCGTTCGCGTCGCCAGGCGGCAGCGCGGCCGGCCCGCCAGGCACGATGCAGTTGTTGTAACTGTATTTGCCACCCGTGAAGTTGATCGTCGGCTCCGACAGGGCGTTCTTCGAATTCTCGAGCTGCAGCTTGTCGAACAGATTGCGGTCATAGGCGCGGCCCACACCGCCGAACACCACGTGCTTCTCATCGGCGTTGATGTCGTACGAGAATCCCAGGCGCGGCGCGACCTCGCCGGCGGGCGTCTTGCGATTGCTCCCGGTGCTGATGTAATCGTTGATGTTGATGCCGCCAAGCGCCAGCGCGTCAGCATAGGTCTCGCCCGGCGTCGGCCGGGGCAACTGCAGGGCTGGATTCGCGTTGACGCCCGGATCCGGATACGGCTGCTGGAGCGCCGTGAGGATCCGATCGAGCGTCTTGTAGTTCTCGAACGACGGCGTGACTTCGTAGTCATAGCGGATACCGAGGTTCAGCGTCAGGTGCTGGTTGACCGCCCAGTCGTCCTGGAAGTAAATGCCAATCTGCTTGTTGTCCGACTTCGAGGTCAGCGGCAGGCCGAAGCTGGCCTTGCCAAACACCACCTGGAACGGGGTCGCCTGTGTGCCGCTCGCATCGACCGCGTACCAGTACTTGGCTGCTTCGGACCCGTCGCGCGCGACGAGCTGCACGCCCTTGTACTTGACGCCCATCTTCAGCGTGTGCTCGCCCATCCAGTGCAGGTTGCTGAACGTCAGGTCGTCCTGGATGCCCCAGCCGTCCTGGTGCTTGTCGGTGTACTGGCGCGGATCCGCACCGTTGATGGTGATGATGTCCTGGCGGAACTGACCGGCGTTGCCAAAGTAGGTGTAGGTGATCCCGGGATTGCCGTTGAGCGGCGTCGGGAGGTCGACGGTTTTTTCGTAGAGGGCCATCATTTCATTGACCCAGCGATCGCTGCTGTGCTGCCAGCGCAGATTCACGCGGGTGTCTTCGTTCTTGAAGTTGAAGCCCGCCGACACCGCCACGTTGCCGGACCCGCCCTGGACTTCGGTCTCACGGCGCAGCTTGGTGCTCAGCTCGATGCGGTCGCTATCGCTCGGTTCCCAGTCGACCTTGGCGAAATAGAGATTTTCCTTGAACGGGGTCGCGCTCGGACCAAACTGCTCAAACACACCCGCGGGCAACAGGGTGGCCAGCGGTATGCCGGCGAGGCTCCCATCGGGATTGACGGTGGTCGGCAGCGTGAAGTCCTTGTGCTCCCAGGTGACGAAATAATGCATCGCATCCATGATGATCGGGCCGCCGACGGCCAGACCGTACTCGGTATTCGCGGACTTGACCTTGGCACCCCCGGCGGCGTCTTCGGACGGCGTGGCGGCACGCAGCGACTCGTTGGTGTAGTCGCCGAACAGCTCGCCGTGGAGGGTATTCGTGCCCGACTTCGTCTGCGCCGTGATCGCGGCGCTGGAGATCTGGTCGTATTCCGCCTTGTAGTTCGAGGTGATGACCTTGTACTCACCGATGGCGAGCTGGGGGAAGGGGTTGCCAGGATCGCCATTCCCGTTCGGACCGGCCTGGCCGGAGATGCCACCCGTCTTGACGTAGTTCTTCTGGCCCACGCCGTCGATGAACACGTTGATGGCGCTGTTGGCCTGCGCACCGCTCTGGATCGAGGTGTTGCCCCGCGTGTCGACGCTGAACACCATGCCCGGCACGGTATCGGCGAACTCCAGGAAGTTGCGCGTGATCTGCGGGGTGGTCTCGATTTGATGCAGCGACACGGTCGAGCCAATTTCAGAGGTCTTGACCTCAACCAGGCGTGTCGCCCGGACGATGATCTCCTCCAGCGTACCGGTCGCTTCCACCCCGCCCGCGCCCAGATCGAG
This sequence comes from Steroidobacteraceae bacterium, assembly GCA_035261025.1. Lineage (GTDB taxonomy): Bacteria > Pseudomonadota > Gammaproteobacteria > Steroidobacterales > Steroidobacteraceae > FEN-1191. The sequence continues at coordinate 13,216 of DATFUG010000137.1, forward strand.
GGTCGCCGTGGATGCGACGCTCAGCGTCACGGTCTGTTCAGTGCCTGGACCGGCATCGACGCGGTAGGTGCCCGAGGGCAGGCCGGCCAGGGCGTAGGTGCCATCGGCACCCGCCGTGGTGCGGCGCGTGGCGCCCGTGGCGATATTCTTCGCCGTGATCTGGCTGTTGGCGGCGGCCGTTCCGCGCAGGGTGGCATCGGCCGTCTGTGACCAGACGATCGACGGGACGAAGGCGGTCGACGCCAGCGCCGTCGCAAACACCGATCCGTACACTTTCTTCTTGCTGTTGCGATACCGCTTCTTCATAAATTCCTTCCCCTGGTGGCCGGCTTCTTGAAATGAATAATTCTAGGCGCGTGTGAGTGCAGTCTTCGTCGCGGCGCCGCAGGAAGCGCGTACGACAAGTTGGGTTCCGAGCGTGTGCGTTGCGCGGCTGACGCTGCCGGGCGCGTCGATCGCGCGCGCCAGTTCATCCAGCGACTGGCGACCGAGTTCCGTGGTCTGGGCCCGCACGGTCGTCAGTGGCGGCGTGACGAATCGCGCGATCGGTATGTCGTCGAATCCGCCGAGCGCGATGTCCTCCGGAACACGAATACCGGCCTCCGTGAGCGCGAACAGGCAGCCGATGGCCATCACGTCGTTGGCGGCGAAGACGGCGTCCGGGCGCGGCGCAGCCTGCGCCAGCTGCCGCCCTGCGAGATAGCCGGATTCCTCGGTAAACGCACCCGGCAGCACCAGGGCCTTGGCGGCCCGGACCGGCCCCAGCGCCGCGCGAAAGCCGCGCAGCCGCTCCGCCGATTCATAGTTGCCTTCCGGTCCGGTGATGTGTGCGATGTTCATGTGACCCAGACCACGCAGGTGCTCGACCATCGCCTTGGCGCCGCCGAAATCGTCGATCATGAAGGCGGGTGCACGGGCTGCATTGTCCGGGGTGTTGAGCAGCACCGTCGGGAGAGTCGCGGGCAGAGCATTGCCCAGCAGCTGTGCGTCGACGTAAGGCGACATGATCAGCACGCCGTCGACCCGGCCGTTCATGGCGCGCAACGCCAAAGAGGCCTCTTCGGCATCGCCATGGGAGCTCGATACCAGCAGGTGCAGTCCCCTGAGGCGGGCGGCCCGATCGATGCCCCGGATCAGCTCTGAAAAGTACTCGCCGTAGATGTCGGGCAGGAGCACGCCGATGGTATTGGTGCGTCTTGTGATCAAACTGCGCGCCACACCATGTGGCGTATAACGCAGTTGCCGTGCGGCGCGTTCCACGCGCAGGCGTGTCTTTTCGGTGACAACGCCCGTGCCATGCAGGGCCCGGGACACGGAGGCGATGGAGACCCTGGCACGCAATGCCACGTCCTTGATGGTCACCGCCATCCCCCCTCCCACGGTACCCCTACTCCAATTATTAGAAAATTATTAGAAAACGTTTTCCGGTGTGCTGGTAAACGTTTTCTGGATTCTAGATACAAGCACGCAAAGCTGTCAATGCGGGCCGGCGTGGCGGTGAGCGGAGCCCTTGAGCAGTCACTGCGCCCACGGTGGTGACCCGGTGTCGCCAGCGGGACCCGAATCTCCGCGTGGGAGGGATCCCGCCGCCGGCACCCGGGCTTGTTGCTCATCACCAACACTCCGCCCGCGCGGGCGGTGCCTCGGCTCAGTGAATTTCAACCAACACCAGGCCCTGCGAGGGCACCTCCAGCTTCAGTGTCCCGCCGTGGAGGGACAAAGACTGCGGCGCCGGGAGCTTTGCAGCCGCACGGAGATCCTTGATCTGCTCACGGCTTGGAAAGGCCGGCCGCCCCATGGCATCGAAAGCCTTGACGACATTGCCGTGGTCCCGGTCGACACGCCAGCTGGTCGCCCGAGCGGCCTTGGGCAAGCCTTTGAAGCTGATCGCAAAGCTCCTGGCGGGGCCGGGCGCGCCGGGCGGCGTGTACTTGTCGCCCGTGCCATCCGGTGGTGCGTAGTTCCACAGGGCCAGCACGAGGGTGCCGTCCTTGCGACGGGTGACCAGCGCCGAATCGCTGGCCGAGGGCAATCGCACCTCACCCAGGTGATGCAGCAGGGCGAAGGCGCTGTAGGCCGGCTTGGGAATGTCGTCCGCGGCGACGAGGCCGAAACCACCGTAGAACGGGGTCTTCACGACGCCCTGCTCTTCGAACACGTCGGAGAACGACCAGTAGCTCATCGCCTCGGTCAGGCCGTCGCACTGCGCGATCGTCGTCGCCAGCCACGGGCCCATGTAGACGCTGTCCGTGACGTCCGGCTCGTTCATGAAGCTGGCGTTGTACTCGGAGAAGATGAGCGGCAGCGACGGCATCGGCGAAGCCGTGATTTCCTCGTGCACCTTGCGCACGGCGCGGCAGACCATCTGGTCGCGCGGCACCGGCACGTCGTTCTGGAAGACATCCTGCGACAGGTCGTTGGCGTAGACGTGCGAGGACACAAAGTCGACCGGCACGTTGTTGTGCTTGCAGTGCTCGATGAAATTTCCCGCCCAGGCCGCCTGGGCCGTTGACGGACCACCGACTCGCAGGCGCGCGTTCACCTGCTTGAGCGCCCGGGCGCTGTGGTCGTACAGCTCGTAGTACGTGGACTGGTAGGGCTTGCCGCCCCAGAAGCCGATGTTGGGCTCGTTCCAGACCTCGAAGTACCACTGCGCGACTTCATCGATCCCGTAACGCTCAATGAAATGCCGCGCCAGAGCGTCGATCATCGCGTCCCACTTCGCGTAATCCTTCGGCGGGGAGTTGTTGGGCTTGTACCAGAATCCGAAGATTCCCAGCGGATCGCTGGCGAGCTTCTGGGGCATGAAACTGAGCTCGACGAAGGGACGGACGCCCTCGGCCAGCAGGCCATCGTAAATCTGGTCGACATAGGAAAAGTTATAGACCGCCTTGCCGCTGGCGTCCTCGTCATACAGGCCGACCTCGTCATGGAAAATGGCATGGAAGCGCACGTAGCGGAAGTCGGTCACGGCTTTGACCAGGCGCACATCCTTGCGGTAGTTGTCCCGCAGCGCGAGCACGGCGCGCCCGGAACCGAACATCTGCTCCCAGAAATGCGGGAATGGGGTTCCCGCCGCCTGGGCATCCACGCTAAGGACGATTGGATCGGCCGGGGGCGCGGCGCCCGCCGGCAGGGCGAAAATGGACAGGGCCATGACGGCGAGCAGGTGCAGGGCGGCGGGTTTCATGATGGGGTGCCTCCAGAGAGGGTTCACGGTTTGATGCAGGCGGTGGCGCAGATGGCGTGGGCGACGTAGCCGGCAGCCGTGACAAAAGCCCGGCCCGCCTGGTCCATCCGCGCCGTTTGGGGATCTATGCCTTCCGAGATGATGCCGCCGTCCCAGGGACTGGCCAGCAGGATGCCGAGCGCGCGCTCATGTGAGCGCTTGAGCAGCAATTCGTCGGCCAGCATCCACGAAGTCGTGAACGGGAGGCGATAGCTCCCGGGCAGACCGTAGGGACTGCCGGCATAGGAATAGGGATAGGCCGGCGGGTGCAGCCAATCGTAGGTGCGGGCGAACAGGGGATCGGTCTCGGCAATGGACTGCAGGGAGGGCAGTTTCATCAGCGAGCCGGGTGGAATCTCGGTCTCGACGTAATGCCCGCCGTCCGTGGCGATGACATCATCGGGCCGCAACGCCAGAGGCGTGCGGTGCGGCGCACCGGCGGCATGGGCAGCCGCGTGACTCAGACCCATCAACAGAAGAAACTTCCAGCGCATGAAATCCACTATTCTTCGCCCTCGGCAATTATGGCAGCTCGGATTTTCATTGCGCGTTTTCATTGACCCACTGGATTCGGGGGACAGCGATGCATCGACCTGATCTTGGAACTCGCAGCATCCTGCTGGTGCTGCTGTGCTCCTGCCTCGCCTCCGGAATGGCCGGTGCCGATTCGGGCGCCACAGTCACCGTGCGCGGCGATGGCGCCGATGCCCAGTCCGGCGCCCTGCGCATGAGAGTCGATGCCCTGGCCGACGATCTGCTGCGCGTGCGGATCGCGCCGGCCGGCACTTTCCCCGAGGATGCTTCCTGGGTCGTTCCGCCCGCGCTGCGCGCGCAGCGGGTCAGCGTGCAACCGTGGAACGAGACTGATGCCGCGGGTTTCCGCACCGCCGCGCTGTCAGTCCGGATCGAGCGCGCGCCCTTGCGCCTGATCGTCAAGAATCTGCAGGGCCAGGTTGTGTCTGCGGACGCGTTGCAGGAAGCCGTGGAGCTGCACGGCCCCGCCTTTACGCTGCACAAGCAGCTGCCGGCGACGGAGCACTATTTCGGGCTGGGCGACAAGACCGGTCCGCTGGACCGCCGCGGCGAGTCCTTCGTCAACTGGAACACGGATGCCTTCGGATTCCAGGAATCGACCGATCCGATCTACAAGAGCATTCCCTTCTTCGTCGCGAGCGGGGGGAGCGCCGGCAGCTACGGCCTCCTGCTGGACAACACCTGGCGGAGCTGGTTTGACTTTGGCAGGCAGGATCCCGGGATGCTCTCCTTCGGTGCCGCGGACGGGCCGATTGACTACTACCTGATTTACGGACCTGCGCTGAGCCGCGTGGTCGAGCGCTACACCGACCTGAGCGGCAAGGCGCCGCTCGCGCCGCAGTGGGCGCTCGGCTTCCAGCAGTCGCGCTACAGTTACATGAGTGCCGCGGAAGTGCGCGGCATCGCCAACCGCATGCGCGCCGAACGCATCCCGGCCGATGTGATCTGGATGGACATCGACTACCAGGACCGCAACCGGCCCTTCACCACCAACAAGGCCACCTTTCCCGACCTGCCGGGACTCGCGCGGGACGTCGGGCGACAGGGCATACACCTGATCGCCATCACTGACCTGCACGTTGCGGACGCACCCGGCGAGGGGTACGCGCCCTACGACAGCGGTGCCGCCGGCGATCATTTCCTCAAGCTTGCCGACGGTTCGACCTACGTGGGGACCGTGTGGCCCGGCCTCACGGTGTTTCCTGAATTCACCGCGGAGCGCTCGCGCGACTGGTGGGGTACTCTGTACCGGAACTTCATGGCGGACGGCATCGCCGGCTTCTGGAACGACATGAACGAGCCGGCCATTTTCCGCACGGCCAGCAAGACCATGCCACCCGATGTCCGGCATCGCATCCAGGAGCCCGGGTTCGCTGCGCGCATCGCCACGCATGCCGAGATTCACAACATCTATGGCATGGAAAATTCCCGCGCCACTTTCGAGGGCATGCGCCGCCTGGCGCCCGATGAGCGACCCTTCGTCATGACGCGCGCCAGCTTTGCCGGCGGCCAGCGCTATGCCGTGACCTGGACCGGAGACAACAGCTCGACCTGGAATCACCTGAAGCTGTCCATCTCGATGCTGCTTAACCTGTCCTTAAGCGGCTTCAGCTACAGCGGCGCCGACGTCGGCGGCTTCCAGGGCGCGCCGAGCGCGGACCTGCTGACCCGCTGGATGGAAATTGCCGCCTTCACGCCGGTGTTCCGCGCGCACTCGTCCAATGACTCGACCCGCAGGGAACCGTGGATCGACGGCCCGCGGCACACGGCGATCCGCCGCCATTTCATCGAGGAGCGCTACCGGCTGATGCCCTACCTCTATGCGCTGGCCGACGCGAATGCGCGCACCGGCGCGCCCCTGATGCGGCCCGTGTTCTACGACTATCCCGAGGCCTTGCAGGGGCCCTGCGACCAGTCGAGCACCTTTATGCTCGGAGACCGGCTGCTGGTCGCGCCGCCGCCGAATTTCGAGTCGCCCGCGGCCTACAAGATCTGCCTGCCCGCGGGCGGCTGGTACGACTACTGGAGCGGCGCGCGGGCCGATCCGCTGCAAGTCGTGAACGCCACGGGGGCGTCCGGCGCCACGGCGCAGACCGTCAGCGCGGTGCCGTCACTGGCCAGCCTGCCGGTGTACGTGCGCGCCGGCACGATCCTGCCGCGCCAGCCACTGGTGCAGAGCACGGCGGACAAGCCGCAGGGCCCGCTGTCACTGGAAATCTATCCGGGCGATGACTGTCACGGCGTGCTGTATGCCGACGACGGGCACACCCTCGGCTACCAGCGCGGTGGCTACCTGCGCCAGGAGCTGCGTTGCTCGGCGAGCGCCGATGAGCTGAAGATCCGGTTCGAAGCGCGGAGCGGCGACTTCCATCCCTGGTGGGCACAGCTGCAGATCCACGTCCACGGGTGGCGCGGCGCTGCGAGCGCGACCATCGCCGGGAGCACGGTCGCCACGCACGCGGACGCCAGGAATCAGGTCCTGACGCTGACAATCGCCGATCAGGCCACCCCGGCCGAGCTGGTGATCCGTCGGGGCTCTTAGTCTTTCAGTTGAAAATTGACGGCAAATACTTTGACGGAATCCGCGGCCTTGCCCGCCCTTTCCGCCGGCAGGAATTCAATCGTCTCCGCATAGCGCTGTGCGGCGTCGTCAAGCAGCGCGGAGCCCGAAGAGAAGGCAATCGCGAACTTGAGCGCGCATCCGGTCGCCGACACCTGGGCGGATACGAGGACGCGACCCTCCTCATACAGTTGCCGACTGAGCTCGGGATAGAACTCCCCGGGCGATCGCGGCATCGCGCCAAACTTGGCTCCGACGGAATTGGAGGTGTGGGTGGCTGGCGCCGGACAGGGCGTCAGTCGTGCATGATAGTCAGCGTCGCTCACTGTCATGCTGTGCGCCGCCTCTTTGCGCTCCCGTTGATAGGCATCCAGCAACTGGTGAGCGAATGTAATCGAGGTCTCGGAAGGCTCACCGCTGCCCAGCACATCCATCAGGGCCTTCTCAGCGGTCAGCACTTCCTGACTGTGCGGCGTATTTTCGGGCATACGATTGCGCGCCAGGAATGATCCCCACAAGTCCCGGTTGTGCCTCAGGGCCGGCACTGCGGTCCAGTAGGTGAAGATCGTTTTCGTGCGCCGCAGATAATCCTGCTCCAGCGCCTCGGCATCCGCCCCGGGGGCGAGAAATTGGACCTCGATGCGGGTCATCATTTCCTGCAGATCTTCGCTCGGCAAGCGGCCACGCAGATCCCGGCCAAAAGAACTATCGGCCTGTTTGGACTTCTCAAGCAGCGGTCGGGCCAGGCTGTCGAAGGCTTCCCCCAGCGTCGAAGCGAGCGGCTGCGCCGGCACGACGCTCTCCCCAGGACCCTTCTCCAGGATCTGGGCGACGGATGAAAGCTTTTGCACCAGCTGCACCCAATTGCCGAGCAGTGCTTCATCTTCGAAATGCAACGACACGCCGTAAAGCAGCTCGGTCGAAACCAATCCCGCCTTTTTACCCGGGGCATCCACGATGACCGACACTTCGGAGATCGTGGCGGTCCGGCGGTTCCACCGTCCGCTGTAGGGATCGCGGCGGTTACGCATATCATCAAAAGCACTGCGCAAATCAAGCCTGGCGGTCGGCGGCGGGCGAAGCCGGCGCCAGAGCCCGAGCTTGACTTTCCGTTGTGCGTCCTTATTCCACCAGGCTTCCTCAAGGTCCCAGAGTACCTGGTCCCCGTCCGGGACAAATCCCATGGTCAGGGTCAGCACACTCCTGTTATCCAGTGCCAATACGCTCGACGGTACGGTGAACGAAAATCTCCTGCCACGCAGTGACCATTCCGGGGAGCTGCTCAGGGTGACGTCCGTCAAGGCTTTGGGCAGCCACGCGCTGCGCGCGAAGTAAGCGCGCCATTGCGCCAGTGTACCGGTGTACGAGACGTCAATCTGGTTGGCCAGGAGGTGGAGACGCTCCTCCGAAATCGCACGGATCGAGGAAGGCACATACAGGATGAGTGCGCAGTAGCCATCTGGCGTGGGCAGCAACAGGCTCTCCAGGTAGAAATCCATGAAGGGGATAGCCCAGACCCGTTGCTGCCATTTTCGACCGTAGCGGTCCACGTACATCGTGTCGCTGAGTGCTGCGCCCAGAGAAGTGACGCGCACCTGATCCGTGCCGACGGGGCGTCGCAGATTCAACCCCTTCAGGGCGAGATCCATGAATGCTCTGGAATTCGCAAACAAGGCGTCGTCCGCCGCGTTGTCCGAACGCACCAGGCGAAGCAATACGGCGCCGGAGACATTCGCTACGCTGACCGAACCATCGCCGGGAAGGTCTGTCGCCGTGTAGTACGGTGCCGTCGCGCTCCAGCTGCCATCGTCCTGCTGCTCGATCAGTCGTGGCCGGAAATCGTTGGCTTCAGGCGCGTAAAGCACGGCTTCGGAGCCGCTGCCCTTCGGGAACAGCGTATCGGCATAGGTCTTCAGCAAGCGCTCGCGCGAGGCATCTTCATGGCGCGCGATGACCGTCCGATAGTTGCGCGCAAATTCGGTCCAGGACAGCGGCAGATTGAATCCGTCCTGGAATATGTAGGTCTGTGTCCCGTGCAGATACGGCAGGCTGATCAGCCGCCGATCATCGAAGCGCGCCTTGTGCTCCGGCGCCTCCAGGACCTGGGAGATGGGCAGCGAGTAGTTCAGGTTCTCATTGGGTGACTTGCCAATCACGATGCCGATGACGCGCCCCTGTGCGTCGAGGAGCGGCCCGCCGCTATTGCCGGGTGAAGCTGCCGCGGAAAAGCGGATCCACTTCCAGCGGCCATCCTGCTCTTCCGCGGTGGCCGAGGTGTAGAGCCCGTCACGAATCACGATGCCTTCGCCCAGGGCATTGCCCACCGCCATCACAGGATCATCGATCTGCGGCTGCTGATTGGTGTCGAGCCCGGGCGGAGCCGGATCGATCTGCACGGAAAAAACCACAAAATCCTGATACGAGGAAAACTTCAGAATCCGGTCGATGGCGTAGACCGAGCCGTCCGTGCGCCGTAGCGCGGGGCTCCCGTATTGGCTGTCCATTCCGGCGAGCAGGACATGCGCCGCCGTTACGTAGGTGTTGGACCCCAGGGCAAAGGCGGTGCCGACGGCCTGGTACGCATCCGTACGCTCGATATAAGGCAGCAACTCGAGTGGCAACGGCTTTTCGTAAGTGAGCGGATCCTTCTCCGGCTTCTTCATCACCACTTCAAAGGTGCTGGCCCGGATGGAATGCTGCAGTTCGGGGGTCGGACCAGCGGCGCGCAGCGGACAGGCTGTCAGCCACAGGGCCGCCCCTAGTGCAGGAATCCCCAGGCGGCGGCGGTCAGCGCAAATGAAGCGCAATCGCGTCGCCCAGCCGGTGCAATCCGCCGGAGACGTCGACCAGCCGCCCGTTTACAAACAGGCCCGGGGACGTGCGCACGTGGCTGCGGATCGCCCCATCGACCTGCTCGCGCACGCGCTGGCGGTAGATCTCATCGTCCAGGGCGGCGGTGAACTGTGCGAGATCCAGCCCCAGCTCGGCGGCGTAGTCGTGCAACGCCCGGCGTTCCAGTCGTGCCGCCTGGCGCAACAGCAAATCGTGCATCTCCCAGAATTTACCTTCCGCGCCCGCCGCTTCGGCGGCTTCGGCGGCCATCAGCGCATGGGGATGAGCACTCTCGACCGGAAAGTGCCGATAGATCAGTCTCAACGTCGTGGGATGCTGGTCGAGCAGCATGCGTACGCCCGGCTCCGCCGCACGGCAGATCGGACACTCAAAATCGCCGTACTCCACCACGGTGATTCGCGCCTCGGGTGAGCCGCGCACGTGATCGGTGGGACCTATCGGTACTTTCAGGTCCTGGCCCGGTGGTTCGGTCATCGGTGACTCCCGACGGTTGAAGGGTAACTTTCGCAAAAATCATGCGCCGGCGGGGTATGGGATGCAATGTGCATTCAGCGGGGAACAGCGGATCGGGCCGCCGTCTCGGGCGCCAGGCGCGCCCGTTCGTACACGGCCTCGAGAAAGGCGGCGTGACTCCAGCCGATACCGCGCGAGGACGCCGGCCGGCCGGTGCGCTTGTCGATCTGCTCGTACATCTGCCCGTCTGCCGGCGTGCTGAGCTGCAATCTCATCATGATGCGATCGGCCTTGCGCGTGAAGGCCGCCATCGCCTCCCGATTCAATGCCGAGCCAGGCGACAGGTTCGTCCCGGGCATGGCAGACCGCAGGAAGGCGGCATTGCGCGCCGTCACGGCCAGACTGGCGCCCGCCTCCAGGCGCGCCGCCAACCGGTAGTAGAAACGGGCAAAATCCGCCGTGATGAACACCCAGGGATTGCCGCCGTAGTACACGTCTCCGGCGTAGCGCCCGTAGCCGAGCCCGACATCGCTGCGATGATTGATCGGGTAGCTCGAGCGGAACAGCTCCTCGAACACGGCCACGCTCGCCTGCACGCGATCGTCGAGCACCGAGTGCGCCGCCGAGTTCCGGTCCGCGTCGACGACCGCCACGATCACTTCGGCATCCAGGTCGGTCTTCTTGGCCGTGTAGCCGTCGGTCGCCACTATGGCCAGTTGCGAGCGGAGGAAGCCGCGGGTGGGATCCCAGTGATCGTCCAGCAGCGGCTCGAGGCGCTGCGCCACGTTCCGGTACTTCGCCACGCGCTCGGCCGGCGCGCCGTGCCGCTCCAGCCAGTCCGCCCCCTGCTCGAGCGCGGCGAGCTGGACCAGGCGCGTGTGGTAACTGTCGGCCACCAATTCTTCCCAGGCATCGAAGCCGCGCTGGTTCCAGACGCTCGCCACGAAATCAAGATCGGCCCCGAGGACTGTCGTCGCGAGTGCTTCGAGATCGGGACGGGCAAGTTGGGCCGCCTCGGCCGCACGCAGGAAATCCACGACCGCCAGAACGCGCAGGGCCGGACCGTCGAACTGCGGACGTGACCACGGGAGCGAATCGAGCTCACCGGTCACCGTGTAACGCGGCTCACCCAGCCCATACTTCGAAGGCAGGGCCTGCAGGCGCTGCGTGAGTGTGAGGAAATCCGTGAATTGTCTTTCGAACAGGCTGCGGCTGGCATAGGGACGGCGGAGCGCAAAGGCGTCCGCCGCCGCGTGCATCACCAGCGAGGAATCGCGTATCCAGTGAAAGTAGTAGTCGGGATCCTTTTTCTGCAGGGCGCCCACGACGATGCCGGGAAGGGGCGGCGGCTCTCCGGGGCGCTTCGGTTCCCGCGGGGAAATGTTCTCCAGCATGTGCTGCCAGGAGTGCTGTTCCTGCTGCACCAGCCAATCGGGCAGCGGAACCGGCGCGGCGGCGCCCGCACCGCGCCAGAGGCAGGCCAACAGCAGGGCCCAGGAAAGGCGATCGACAGGGCGGCGCTTCATCTGGGCGAGTTTATGCTCTGTTAAGATCCAAGGGAGACAGAAATGGCTGTGGACCGGGAGATTTCGATGCGCAGACCGACCATCCATTCGTGGTTGCCGCTTTGCGTCGCACTGTGCGCGGCCGTCACCAGCGCGCCGGCGGTGGCGCAACTGAAAACACGCAATGTGGTGCTGATTGTGTCCGACGGCCTGCGCTGGCAGGAAGTCTTCACGGGCGCGGACCGGAGTCTGCTCGACGATCCCAAGAGCGGCATGTGGGAGAGCGCAGCCAGTCTCAAGAAACGCTTCTGGGATGATTCTCCGGCCGCGCGCCGCCGGCTGCTCATGCCCTTCATGTGGGACGTGATCGCGAAGCAGGGTCAGCTGTTCGGCAACCAGGAGGTGGGCAGCATCGCCCGCGTGACCAACGGCGTGGCGTATTCCTATCCCGGCTACAACGAGATGCTGACCGGGCACCCCGACCCGCGCATCGACCGCACCGACATCGACGGCAACAACTATGGGCCGAACCCGAACGTGACGGTTTTCGAGTGGCTCAACCAGCAACCGGGCCTTGAGGGCAAGAGCGCCGTGTTCGGAAGCTGGACCTGGTTTACCGACGTCTTCAACGAAGCGCGGAGCCATCTGGACATGCGGGTGGGATCCAGGCTGCCACCCACGCCCAATCCGACGCTGCGCCAGGCGCTCCTTGAACGGCTCTATCGCACAACCACGGCGCAGGAAGAGGGCGAAGTTCCGGATGCCTTCGTGCAGGCCCGCTTGCTGGATTACCTGGAGACGAACCATCCCCGGGCGCTGTTCGTGGGCTATGGCGAGACCGACGACTGGGGACACGCCGGACGGTACGATCTGCTCCTGGAGGCCGTGCACCATCTGGATCTATTTGTGCACGAACTGTGGGATACGATGCAGTCCATGCTTCAATACCGCGGCCAGACCACCTTCATCATCACGGCCGATCACGGGCGCGGCAGCGGCCTGGTGGACTGGAAAGAGCACGGCGTCGGGCAGAAGGGATCGGAGAATATCTGGATCGCGACGATCGGCCCGGACACGCCGCCGCTGGGCGAGCGGCACGGCGCGCCGGCCGTCGAGCAGGCGCAGATCGCGGCCACGATCGCGGCCCTGCTGGGCCAGGACTATCGCGCGGCGGTGCCGCTCGCGGCGCCTCCCCTGCCGGTGTTGCCCGGGAACTGATTGTCTACATCGGCATCGAGCGTGGCTGCGGAAACCGGAATCCTCGCGTACGGTGCCTACGTGCCGCAGCGGCGCCTGCAGCGCGCCGCGATCTGTGCGGCGCACGCCTGGTTTGCACCGGGCCTGAAGGGGCTGGCACGCGGTGAGCGCGCCGTGGCGGACTGGGACGAAGACAGCATTACGATGGCCGTGGAGGCGGCGCGCGATTGTCTCACCGGCATCGATCGCACCACGATCGGCTCGCTCTCCCTCGCCTCCACGACCCTGCCCTTCGCTGACCGCCAGAACGCGGGCATCGTCAAGGAGGCGCTGAACCTTGCCGACGCTGTGAGCGTGCTCGACGTGACGGGCAGCCAGCGCGCCGCGACCTCCGCGCTGATTCAGGCGCTGCACGCCGCGGCTGGGGCAGGACGGCCGCAGCTGTGCCTGGCCTCCGACCGGCGCAACGCGCGAGCGGCCTCCGAGGCCGAACTGATCCAGGGCGACGCCGCGGCGGCCGTGCTCGTCGGCGCGGGCGATCCCATCGCGCGCCTGCTGGGTACGCACAGCGTCAGCATCGATTTCGTCGATCACTTCAGGGCTGCCGGTGAGCCGCTGGACTATGCGTGGGAAAGCCGCTGGATCCGCGACGAGGGCCATATTGCCCTCGTGGGCCGGACACTCGCCGAGGGCCTGAAGCGCTTCGGCGTCGCGGCGGGCGCAATCGATCGGCTGGTGATTCCACTCCCGAACCGCGGCGTGGCCGAAACCATTGCCAGGGCCGCGGGGTGCCGTGCGGAATCCGTCGCGGACAACCTGGTCGAGACGGTCGGGGACAGCGGCGTCGCCCACCCGCTGCTCATGCTGGCGAGCGCACTCGAATCCGCGCGCCCGCATGAGAAGCTGCTCATGATCGGCTTCGGCCAGGGCTGCGATCTGCTGCTTTTTGAAACGACCGCGGCGATTGGGCGCGCAGCGCGGCGCGCGCCGGTCGCCGCCTCGCTGGCGCGCCGGCAACCGGACGAGAATTACCTGCGCTTCCTGTTCCATCGCGGGCTGCTCGAGCTCGAGCGCGGCATGCGCGCGGAAGCGGAGCAGAAACAGCCCGGCACGACGCTGTACCGCAACCGTCGGGCCGTGCTGGGCCTCCTCGGCAGTCGCGATACGCGCACGGGCGCCGTGCAGTATCCGCCCGCCGAGTTGTCCGTGCATACGGGCGAGCCCACGGCCGGAAGCCATGAGGACTATCCCCTGGCCGACCGCGCAGGACGCATCGTGAGCTACACGGCGGACCGGCTGGCGTACTCACCCTCGCCACCGCTGTACTACGGGGTGATCGACTTTGAAGGCGGCGGACGCCTGGTGACTGAATTCACCGACGCCAGCAGCGGATCGATCGCGGTGGGCCGGACGGTGCGGATGATGTTTCGCATCAAGGGGATCGATGAGCTGCGCCATTTCACCAAGTACTACTGGAAGGCCGCACCGGTCCGGTAGCCGGCGCAACCATGGCAACAGGCATCAAGGACCGGGTCGCAATCCTCGGCATGGGCTGCGCGCGCTTTGGCGAGCGCTGGGACGCGAGCGCCGAGCAGCTGATGGTGGAGGCCTACACCGAGGCGCTCGCCGATGCCGGAATCGGCACGCCGCAGATCGAGGCCGCGTGGCTGAGCGTGGCCTTCGATGCGCTCAATATCGGTCCTTCGGGCATTCCACTCGCCACGGCCCTGCGCCTGAAAGACATCGGAGCGACCAAGGTCGAGAATTACTGCGCGAGCGGCACCGAGGCCTTTCGCGGCGCGGTGTACGCCGTCGCCGCCGGTGCAGCGGACATCGCGCTGGCGCTCGGCGTGGAAAAACTGAAGGACACCGGTTACGCGGGTCTCCCGGTCCGCTCGCGCGGGACGACACTCGACATGATCGGCGTGAACGGCTCCGCGCCCGGGAACTTTGCCCAGCTGGCCGACGCCTACGGCGCGGTGCACGGCGTCAAGCGGACTGACCTGAAGCGCGCGATGGCCCATGTTTCTGTGAAGAGCCACGCCAATGGCGCGAAGAATCCGAAGGCGCATCTGCGCCGGGAAATCGACCTGGACACGGTCCTCAATGCGCCGATCATCGCCGAGCCGCTGGGACTGTATGACTGCTGTGGCGTCTCGGACGGCGCGGCCTGCGCGATCGTCACCACACCGGAGATCGCGCGCAGCCTCGGCAAGCGCGAACTGGTGGCGGTCAAGGCCCTGCAGGTCGTCAGCTCCAACGGCTGGGAAAGCCAGGCATCGGAGTGGAATGGCAGCTACCTGCACACGACACGCGTCGCTGCCAGGCGTGCCTATGCGGAAGCCGGCATCACCCGTCCGCGCGAGCAGCTCAGCATGCTGGAAGTGCATGACTGCTTCTCGATCACCGAGCTCGTGACGATGGAAGACCTGCACATCAGCGCGGTGGGGCGCGGCTGGACCGACGTGCTGGACGGCACTTTCGATGCCGACGGGGCGCTGCCCTGCCAGCTCGATGGCGGACTGAAGTGCTTTGGACACCCGATCGGCGCGTCGGGTCTGCGGATGCTGTATGAAAACTATCTGCAGCTGCTGGGCCGGGCCGGCGCACGCCAGCGCCGGCAGGCGCCCTCACTGGCGCTCAGTCACAACCTCGGCGGCATGCCGACGCAGAGCGTCAGTGCCGTGGCGATCATCGGCCTTGCTTAGCGCATTCGGCGGCGGAACACTTCAACTCTCCGCGAGCGCTTCACGCAGCGCGGTTTCGATCATCCCCATCGCTTCATCGACGTGCGTCCGCGTCACCATCAGCGGCGGAATGAATCGCACTGTGCTTTGCCCGCAGGACAGCAACAGCAGTCCGTTGTGATAGGCGCGCGTCAGCACCCGCTGGCACAACTGCTTCGCAGGCTTGCGCTCGCTCCGGTCACTGACCAGCTCCATGCCGATCATGAGTCCCTTGCCGCGCACGTCGCCGACGCACTCGAAGCGCTGTTGCAGCTGGCGCAGCGCGTGGATGAAGTATTGACCGACGCTGTCGGCGTTGGCGGCGTACTCGTGCTCCACCAGGTCGAGGGTAGCCAGGGCCGCCGCACAGCACAGCGGATTGCCGCCAAAAGTATTGCCGTGGGCGCCGCGCTTCCACTTTTCCATATGGCGCCGCCGCGCGACCATCAAGCCGATGGGCATGCCCGATCCCAGGCCCTTCGCCAGCGTCATGATGTCGGGCGAGACACCCCAGTGCTGGCTGGCAAACATCTTTCCCGTACGCCCGATGCCGGACTGCACCTCATCGAAGATCAGCAGGATTCCGTGGCGGTCACACAGCTCGCGCAGGCCCTGCAGGAACCCGTCGGGCGGCACCAGATACCCGCCTTCGCCCTGGATCGGCTCGACGAGGATGGCGGCCACGTCGCTGGCGGGCACATTGCACTGGAACAGGACGTTCTCGATGTAATCGAGCACGGCACGGCCCTGATCGGGCCCGGCGAACAGCGGCCGGTACACGTTGGGATAGGGCACGTGCGTCACGCCGGGCATGGTCGGGAAAAAGCCGGCCTGCTGGGTGTATTTGCTGGCGGTGAAGGCCAGTGAACCCATCGTGCGCCCGTGGAAGCCGCCCAGGAAGCCGATGAATCTGGGCCGCCCGGTCACGTAGCGCGCCAGCTTAAGCGCGGCTTCGACCGTTTCTGTGCCGCTCTGGCACGGGAACACCATCACTGGTTCGCGCATGGGATCGAGCGCGTTGATCTTTTCGGCGAGGCGCGTCAGGCGCTCGTGCCAGTAGTCGCTCGAGATGTGCAGGAACTCATCGGCCGCCTCCTTGATCGCCTGCACGACGGCTGGATGCGCATGGCCGGTACTGCAGACGGCGATACCGGCAGCGAAGTCAAGGAAGCGGTTGCCGTCGATGTCCCAGACCTCTACGCCACGGCCCTTCGCCATGACGAAGGGATAATCGCGCGGCAGCGAGGGCGTAGTAACGGCGAAATCGCGCGCGAGCAGAGCCTGCGCCTTCGGTCCGGGCAGCGCGGTGCGGATGTGCGGTGGACGCATAGAGACTCCCTAGTCGACGACGGTCTGCGATTGCTCACGCAGGTATTGCGGCAGGTAATAAAAGGAACCGATCGCCTTGCCGGTATTGCCCGAGCCCTTCCAGCCGCCGAAGGCCTGGTAGCCGGGCCACGCGCCGGTGGTCGCGCCCTGCGGCCGGTTGGCGTAGGTCACGCCGGCTTCGATATTTTCCTGGAACCAGGCGATCTCGCCGCTCCCCCCATAGAATCCGGCCGTCAGGCCCAGCGGCGAGCGGTTGGCGAGCTGCATGGCCTCGTGTATCGAGGCCACGCGATGCGACATGAGTATCGGCAGGAACATCTCCACCTGCCAGAGCGGATGTTCGGGCGGCGCCTCGGCCAGCGTCGGGCGCACAAAGAACCCTTGAGCCTGTTCTCCGTCGCGCAGTTGCTCACCGCCGCACAGCACGCGAGCGCCCGCGGCGCGCAGCTGCGTCACGTAGCGCGCATAGCTATCGTAGCCGTTCTGCGTGGTGACCGGTCCCAGCCAGTTGTCCTTCAGCGCCGGATCGCCGATGCGAAGCGCCGCGACCCGCTGCACGATTTTTTCATGCAGGGCCTCGGCGACGTCGCGGTGCACGTAGAGGCGCGAGAGCGCGGAGCATTTCTGGCCGCCCATGCCAAAGGCGGAGCGGACGATACCGGTGGCCGCGCGCTCCAGATCGGCCGCCGCCGTGACGATGCAGGCGTTCTTGCCACCCATTTCGGCGATGCAGGGCCGGGGAATCCGTCCCGCCTGGAGTGAGCGCACGATGCCCATGCCCACTTCGTACGAACCGGTGAAGGTCACGCCGGCCGTCAGCGGATGCTCGATCAGTGCAGCGCCGATCTCATTGCTGGAGCCGCTCAGATAGTTGAACACGCCTGGTGGGAGCCCCGCATCCCGGATGCAATCGGCGAGCAGCCGGCCCGCCCAGGGCGTGACGCTCGCCCCTTTCAGGACCACGGTGTTGCCGGTGACCAGCGCCGCGGCGGTGGGGCCTCCGGCCAGCGCGATGGGGAAATTGAACGGTGCGATGACGACCCAGACGCCGTGGGGTTTCATGACGCTGCGGTTGCGCGAGACCACGCCGCTGATCGGATCATCGGCCAGCGCGCGATCGAAGCCGCCGGAACGCTCGAAATCATCGCAATACCCGTGGAAGAAATCGGCCGTCTCCTGCACCTCGCCGAGCGCTTCGAGGCGATTCTTGCCGGTCTCCAGGGTCAAGGCCGCCGCGATCTCGTAGACGCGCTGCTCGATGAGCTGCCCCACGCGGCGCAGCAGCTGCAGGCGCGTCGGCACGCTACTCTTGCGCCATCCCATCCAGGCGCGATGCGCTGCCTGCATCGCCGCGTCGGCATCCACGGCGCGGCCCGCGATGAAGCGGCCCAGCACCTGGCGCTGGTTGGCGGGATTGCGCGTTTCGATCCATCGTTCCAGCTGGCTGTCGCGGCCATCAATATAGAGCGCGTGCCGGGCGCCCAGCCGGGTCAGCGCGCGCGTCATGGCGGCATCGAAGCCCGTGTGCAGTTCCGGCGGCGGATCAAACATCGTCGAGTACGTCAGCTTGAAGCTCACGAGGCCACCGTCAGCTCGCCCAGCAACCGGTCCAGGAGGTCCAGTGCATCCGCCAGGTCCTGCTCTTCAATGACGAGGGGCGGCGCGAGCAGGATGAGGTTGCCGCGCGCGGCGAAGGACACACCGGATTGCAGCGCCGCGTGCAGCAGCGCCTTCAGCGCCTGATGCAATTCGGGCCAGGGCGAGAGCGGCGCGCGACTGACGCGATCCCGGACCAGCTCAATCACCACGAACAGGCCGTGGCCGCCGCGCACGTCGCCCATGACAGCGTGGCGCGATTGCATTTGCCTGACGCGCTCGAACATCGCCGCGCCGAGGCGGCGTGAGCGCGCGATCAGATTCTCCCTCTGGTAACTCTCGATGGCGGCCACGCCGGCGGCGCAGCAGAGCGGGTGCCCGCAGTAGGTGAGACCGGTGAGCAGCAGTTGCGGCTCGAGCTGCCGCGCTACCGCACCTGACAGGACCACCGCCCCGAGCGGCAGGTGGGCGCCGGTGAGACCCTTGGCGAGGCTCATCAGATCCGGCCGTCCCTCCTCCCCGAAACGCTGCCACGCAAACCACTCACCGCACCGTCCAAAGCCGCTCATGATTTCATCGGCGATCAGGTAGACCTCGCGCTCCTGTGTTTTCCGCCGCAACGCCGGCCAGTAGCTGTCAGGCGCGACGATGCCGTTGGTTCCGGCGTTCGGCTCCATCAACACCGCCGCAACCGAGGCGGCACCGTGTTCATCCATGACCTCGGCCACGCGCTCGGCCGCAGCCGCGCCACAGGCGTCGTCCGTGGCGGTGCCGAAGGGACAGCGATAGGCGTACGGCGGCGGCACGTGTGCCACGCGAAAGGCCGCGGGCTCGACCTGCGCCATCGTGCGCGCATCGCCTGAGAGCGCCATGGTGGCGTAGCTCGCACCGTGGTAGGAACGATCGCGCGCGATGATCCAGCCCCGCGCCTTGCCGCTCGCCTGACGCGCGAACTTGACCGCATGCTCGTTCGCATCCGCGCCACCCAGCGTGAAGTACACCCGCCCGTCCGGAAAGCCGGACTTCTCGAGCAGGAGTTCCGCGAGGCGGGCACGCGGCTCGGCGCCCCAGGCGCTGGTCACGAAGCACAGCTGCTGCGCCTGCGCCCGGATCGCCTCGACGACGCGCGGATGCTGGTGGCCGAGATTGCTGCACTCGGCCAGGCTGCTCATGTCCAGTATCGTGCGCCCATCGGCGGTGTGCAGCCGGGCACCTGCGCCGCCGGTGATGGTCGGCGCGTTCCATTCCGTCTGCCTGCACCAGCTGTGCAGGACCGTCTGTGTCTCGGGGCGCATGGCAGTCGTTGTAGTAAATGGCGCGCGCCAATCATTGCATACGGGCGCACGTATTGCGAAAGGCCTGGGAAGTCTCTAGGCTCGTTCGGTGAGATTCCTCTTCGCTGCGACGCTGCTCGGCGTTTCCTCCCTGCTGGCGGCTCAGAGCGGTACGGAACCGGCTCTCACGGCGCCGATCCTGGGCTTCTCGCCCGCGCACGTTGCAGCGGAACGGCGCATCGAGAAGGCATTCCAGTCCATGCCCTCCCCCGCGCGGGCGCGGGAATGGCATCGCATTTTCTCCGCGCAGCCGCATCCGGCCGCCTCCGCGCGCAACAACGAGCTGGCGCAGATCGTGGCGCGCGCGTGGCGCAAACAAGGATGGGAAGAAGTCAGGCTGCGGCGCTATGAGGTCCTGCACTCGAGCCCGCGCAGCATATCCCTGGAAATGACGGCGCCCCGGCACTATCAGGCTTTGCTGCGGGAGGCGGCGTATGAGATCGATCCTGCCACCCGCAATCCGGCCAACGCCCGCTCGTACTTCGGCTACTCCGCTTCCGGCGATGTCACGGCCGAGCTCGTGTACGCGCACAGCGGGAATCGGGAAGACTACGAGGTGCTGCGGCACAACGGCATCAGCGTCAAGGGCAAGGTCGTCATCGTTCGTTACTCCAACCCCTACAGCTACCGCGGCTTCAAGGCGCTGACCGCTGAACGGGAAGGCGCCGCGGCGCTGCTCATCTATTCCGACCCGGCCGAGGACGGCTACACCCGGGGCAAGGTTTTCCCGGACGGCCCCTGGGGCCCCGAGACTCACATCCAGCACGGCGCGATCACCTACGACTACATCGTGCCGGGCGATCCGACGACTCCAGGCTGGGCGTCGCTTCCCGGTGCCCGGCGCATACCGCGCTCAGAGGCGCGCTCGCTGCCGAAGATAATCGCCCTGCCCCTGTCCTGGCATGACGCGAAGCCACTGCTCGAGAGCATGGATGGCCCGGAGGTCGCGCCGGAATGGCGCGGCGCGCTCCCGATCACCTATCGCTACGGCGGCGGTGTCTCAGTGCACGTGCACGTGGACATGGACACGAGCATCAAGCCGTACACGGTCGTCGAGGCGCGCATCCGCGGCAGCGAACTGCCCGATGAGTGGGTGCTCATCGGCAATCACCGCGATGCCTGGGTGGATGGCGGCGTCGATCCGGTCAGCGGCACGGCCGCGATGCTGGAGCTGACGCGCTCGCTCGGGCGGCTCAAGCACGACGGCCACCGGCCGCGGCGGACGCTGGTGGCCTGCAGCTGGGATGGCGAAGAGTACGCGCTCACCGGGTCGACAGAATGGGGCGAGCAATTCGAGGATCAGCTGCAGCACAAGCTCATCGCCTACCTGAACGTCGATGAAGCGGTCGCCGGAGCCGCCGCCACGGCCGGTCCCGAGGGCCTGCGTTTCGATTCTTCCGCAGTGGCCTCGCTGGCGCCGATGCTCATCGAGGCGTCCAAGGACGTGCGCGTGCCTTCAGGGAAATCGCTGTACGAAGCCTGGCGCGTGACGACGGTGCGCGACAAAAAGCGCAGTGAGCCGCCGGCGGATGCCGAACTCGCCAATCCGCGCATCGGCAGCGGTTCCGATCACACCGTGTTCCTCAACCACCTGGGCCGTCCCGTCATCAACCTGGGATTCGTCGGTGACTACGGGGTGTACCACAGCAGCTACGATGATCACTTCTGGATGACGCAGTTCGGCGACCCGGGGTTCCAGTACCACGTCGCGCTGACGCAAATCTGGGGACTCACCGCGCTGCGATTGGCCAATGCCGACCTGTTGCCCTACGATTTCGGGGCGAACGCCGCAGCTCTCGAGACTTTCCTGCTCGAACTCGAGCACAACAGCAAGATCGACCCACAGCAGCTGCCGCTCTCAAACCTGCACCAGCGCATCGCCGAATTCCAGGCGGCAGGCCAGAGCTTACGTGAACGCACGGCCAACGATCTGGCCGCAGGTCATGGCAACGCGCGTCGGCTGCGCAACCTGAACGCGCAACTCATGGGCGTGGAGTCCAACTGGCTGGATCCCGGCGGCATTCCCGGGCGTCCATGGTTCCGCCACCTTCTTTATGCGGCCCGCTACAACTACGATCACCTGGAGTTTCCGGGCCTCACCGAAGCGGTCGAACAATCGGACTGGAAGCTCGCCGCGGATCAGGCCCAGCGGCTCGAGGCAGCCCTGGTGAAAAATACGCAACTGCTGCGCGCCGCCCAATTGGCGTGGGAAAGCGAGAGCCATTGAGACGTGAAATAGCGGGCGTGTTGTGGGCCCTCTCGCTCCTGGCCGGCACCTCGGAAGCCGCGCCGCCGGAATCCAACCTGGGTGACTACGTCGGCACCTATCTCGATCAGCCCGGTCGAATATTTGAAATCGTCGCGGGCGATGAGCTCTTTGCGGTACAGGATGAAGCCAAGTATCGGCTGCAACCGTCGGGCGTGGACGAATTCGTGAATGCGGGGGGCGAGAAGGTCTCCTTTCGGCGCAGCCCGACAGGCCAGGTCCTGGGATTCACTGTCGAGGGCGAATTTCACGCCCGCCAGTCGACCGAGGTGACCGCGGCGTCGGCCGCCCTGGCCCGACCGCGGCCTCCAGGTGAGGATCGGCCTGCGGATTATCAGTATCACGCGCCTGCGGATCTACACGACGGCATCCCCGTGGGGGACATCGCCAAGTCAGACGTCGACTCCGCCCTCGCCGCTACCATCGTGCGTCGCGTGCTCGACGGCACGTACCGGGATGTGCACGGCGTTCTCCTCTACCAGCACGGACGGCTGGTCATGGAGGAATATTTCTACGGGTACGGGATCGGGCGCCCGCACCAGCTCCGATCGGCGACGAAGTCCGTGGTAAGCGTCCTCGCTGGCATCGCCGTCGATGCAGGGGCCATTCCGGGCGTCGGCGCCCGCGTACTGCCGTCGATGAAGTACACCAGCTACGCCAATCCCGATCCGCGAAAAGCGGCAATGACACTGGGACATTTTTTGTCCATGAGTTCCGGGCTGGACTGCAACGACCACAGTTCCACATCCCCCGGCCGGGAAACCGTAGTGGATAACGCGCCCGACTGGGTCAAGGCCACGCTGGATCTGCCGATGATTAACAACCCCGGAAGCAGCGGCTTGTACTGCTCCGGCGGCGTCGCGGTGGTAGGCCGGATGGTGGAGAACGCCACGCATATGTACCTGCCGGATTTTGCGCAGGCCCGGCTCTTTGGTCCGCTGGGCATCGCACGGACCGACTGGATCTGGGACTACACCCTTACCAACGCTGACAAGCAGTACTCACAGATCTACCTGCGGCCGCGTGACATGCTCAAGCTCGGCATTCTTTTTCTCGACGGCGGTCGGTGGCGGGGCCGGCGCGTGATCTCCGCCGATTGGGTGCGCGCGTCCCTGTCGGATCAGAGCCGCGTCGACGACACGGCTTATGGATACTTCTGGTGGCGCCCGTGGTTGAACGTGGAGATGCCCGGCGGAGCGCAGCACGTCGACCTGAATGCTGCGCAGGGCAATGGCGGGCAGAAGATCTACGTAGTACCGCAATATGATCTGGTGGCGGTCTTCACCGGGGGCGACTACAACTCGGCGGGTTCTCCTCCAAATAAAATTATGGCGACAATAATCCTGCCGGCTCTGATTTCGGCC
>DATFUG010000138.1:0-25662 GCA_035261025.1 Steroidobacteraceae bacterium
TCTGATCATGGGCAACGTGCGCCGCGGCCAGCTGTATCCGCTGTGCGTCGGTGCCGAGCGCGTGATGCAGGCGCAGACCATTGCCCTGATGGCGCGCCGGCTCGGCTCCGATTCCATCGCCCACGGGTGCACCGCGGCCGGCAACGACCAGGTGCGCTTCGAGGTGGCGTTGCGCACGCTGGCGCCGGAGCTGGAGATCATCGCCCCGGTGCGTGACCGCGCCTTCAGGCGCCAGGAGGAGCTGGAATACCTGCGCTCGCGCCAGCTCCCGGTCCCACCGTACGGCGCGGCCTACTCCACCAATCGCGGCCTGTGGGGCGTGACAATCGGCGGCGCGGAGACGCTCAGCTCGCTGGCCAGCATCCCCGAGAGCGCCTGGGTGCTCTCGAAGGACGCCTTCACGCATCCGGCCCTGCCGCAGCATCACAGCCTGCGCTTCGAGCAGGGGCGTCCTGTGGGCCTGGACGGCAAGCAGCTTGCTCCGGTGGCGATCATCGAGCGGCTCGAGGCGCTCGCCGCGCCCTTCGGCATCGGCCGCGGCATCCATCTGGGCGACACCATCATTGGCACCAAGGGACGCGTGGCCTTTGAAGCGCCGGCGGCCGAGGTGCTGCTCAGCGCCCATCGCGAACTCGAGAAGCTGGTGCTCACGGCGCGGCAGCAACGCATCAAGGAGGGCGTCGCCCTCTCCTACGGAGACTGGGTGCACGAGGGGCAGCTGCTCGATCCGGTGTGCCGCGATATCGAAGCGCTGCTCCTGTCCTCGCAGCAGCGCGTAACGGGCGTGGTGCACCTGCTGTTCCGGCCCGCGGCGCTGTTCGTCGAGGGCGTTGAATCACCCTACTCCCTGATGAGCGCCTCCCGCGGCGTGTACGGCGAATCGGCCGGCGAATGGACACCGGCCGACGCGCTGGGATTTTCCAGGATCGTGGCGCTGACCGGCGTCTTTCACCGCCGTGCCGGTGAGCTGGCCGCACCGCGGGCTCCAGGATCGCCCCCGTCATGAAGACCGTCGTCGTCGACAAGATTGCCTCGATCACGCAGGCCTGCACGCTCGGCCACGAGCTGCGGATCGCCGATGAGATCATCGCCGAAGAGGGCGTGGTGGTGGTCGCCGAGATCCTCAACAACAAGTCGAGCTACAACACGCTCGAGCTGACCAGCGGGCGCATGGCCAAGGTCGCCAAGGGCGACGTGGTGGTGGGAGCACTCGGGCCCCGCAAGGCCCTGTTCGGCTATTCGGGGCATGTCCCCGAATCGCTCCGGCCGGGCGATGTGATCCAGATGCTCAACATCGGCGGCGTCATGGGCGTGTGCGATTCAGCCACCCCCGACAAGGGCAAGCCCTTCGACTGCCGCGTGCTGGGTGTCGTACTGCAATTTCCGTATCTCGGTGAGCGGATCGGCGTGCCGGCGCGGGTGGGCTTTCGCCGGCTCAACTACGAGGCCGCGCTCGATGCGCGCGGCGTGCCGGTGGTCGCGCTTGCCGGCACCTGCATGGAGGCGGGCAAGACCGCGGCGGCGGCGGCCATCGTGGCGCGCATGCGTCATCGCGGCCTCGTGGTCGATGCGTTCAAGGCGACCGGCGTCTCGCTGCGCCGGGACATCATGGCCTTCGAGGATGCCGGAGCGCGCAAGACCATGATCTTCACCGACCTTGGAATCGTCACCACCTCAACGCGCACCGGCCCGGCACTCACCCGCACGATGCTCAGCGAGCTGGCCGCCGGCAAGCCCGACGTGATCGTCTTCGAACTCGGCGATGGCCTGCTCGGCACCTACGGGGTCGACGCCATCCTGGGCTGCGCAGATATCCGCCGCGCGCTCACCGGCGTAGTGCTGTCGGCCAACGATCCGGTCGCGGCCTGGGGTGGCGTGAAGCTGCTGCGCGAGCGCTTCCACATCGAGCCGTGCATGGTGACCGGGCCGTCCACCGACAACCAGGTCGGCATCGACATTATCGAGCAGCAGCTGAAAGTGCCGGCCTGCAACGCGATCAGCAATCCGGTGCCGCTCGGGGATGCGATCATCGAGGCGGTGGGCCTTGGCGCACGCGCCAGCGTCGCCGCCGTCAGCGAGTAGCCCTTGAACCGCGTACCAACCATCGTGCTCGGCGGCACGGGCCTGGTGGCCGGCGAACTGCTGCGACTCATCGCCGCCCACCCGCAACTCGAGCTGGCGGGCATTCTCTCAGACGGGAGCCCGGGCGAATCGGTGGCGGAAGCATTCCCGCACCTGTCGGCCGCCTATGCCGACACGCGGTTCCAGTCGCTGGCGCAGATCAGCGCGCTCCTGCGCCGCGAGCGAGCGCCCGCCCTGCTCGGGGCCGCACCGCACGGCGTCTCGGCCGGGCTCATCGATGCGCTCCTTACGGCCGCCGAACAGGCCGGCCACACGCCGCGCGTCGTGGATATCTCCGCGGATTTCCGCTATGCGACCGCGGCCCAATACCAGGCCGTGTACCACCACCCGCACGGTGCGCCCGGGCGCCTCGCGCAATTTTCCTGCGCGGTGCCGGAGCACCTCAGCGCGATCCGCACGCCCCATGTCGCGCACCCCGGCTGCTTTGCCACCGCCATCCTGCTCGCCTCCGTGCCCCTGCTGGCCCTCGATCTGGTCGAGCCGCAGCTGTTCGTGTCGGCCGTGACCGGCAGCACCGGTTCGGGCCGCAAGCCGACCGAAGGCACGCACCATCCGACGCGCCACAGCGATCTGTACGCCTACAGCCCGCTGGCGCACCGCCATGCCGCGGAAGTGACGGCCTGTGCGCAGGCCGCCGCCGGCGTGCAGGCGCAGTTTGCCTTCGTGCCGCATTCCGGACCGTTCGCGCGCGGCATTCACGCCACGGTGCAGGCGGTGCTGAAGCGATCGGTGCCACGCCCGCAGCTGCTGGCGCAGTTGCGTGACTATTACGCGCACTCTCCCTTCGTGACGGTCAGCGACGACCCGCCGCGCCTCAAGGAGGTCATCGCCAGCAACTATGCGCGCCTCGGGCTGGCCAGCGACGGCCGCACGGTGGCGGTGATGAGCGTCCTCGACAACCTCAACAAGGGCGCCGCCGGGGGCGCGATCCAATGGCTGAACCGCCTGCTCGGATTTCCGCAGGAGACGGGTCTCACGGCAAGCGCGGCCGGATGGACCTGAAGCCGTGAAGCGCTTCGTCGATCTCGCTGAACTGGGCACTCCCGCGGTGCGCGAATTGCTGACCCTCGCCCGCCGGCTGGAAGAGCGGCCCGAACCGCAGGCACTGGCCGGCAAGGTGCTCGGGCTGCTGTTCCTGAACCCCTCGCTCCGGACACTGGCTTCGTTCCAGTCCGGCATGGCGCGGCTCGGCGGTTCCTCTTTCGTCATCACTCCGGGCCAGGGCAGCTGGCCGCTGGAGACGCGTGATGGCGTGGTGATGGACGGCACTGCGGTCGAGCACATCCGCGAAGGATTGCCCGTGCTCGCCTCTTACTGCGACGCGCTGGGCATCCGTGCCTTCGCGGACGGCCAGAACCTCGCGCTCGATCTGGCGGACAGCCGGTTCGCGGCGATGGCCGCCCTCATCGATCGGCCACTCATCAATCTCGAATCGGCGATCAATCATCCCTGCCAGGCCCTGGCCGACTGGAAAACGCTCGATGAACTGCCCGCTGCCGGCCGGCGCCGTTTCGTGCTGAGCTGGGTGATGCATCCGCGGGCACTGCCCCTGGCCGTGCCCGCCGCGACCGTGCACATGGCGGCGATGCGCGGCATGGAAGTCATCGTGCTGCGCCCGGAAGGGTTTGCGCTGCCGCCAGCGATCATGGAGCGCGCCCGCGCGGCCGCGGCGGCGAGCGGCGGGAGCGTCAGTGAGACGACGGATCGTCAGGCCGCCCTCGAGGGTGCGCAGGTCCTGTATGCGAAAGAGTGGGGCAGCACGGCGCACTATGGCGATACGGAAGCCGACCGCGCCTTGCGCCGGGGCCTTACGGGCTGGTGCGTGCGCTCCGAGTGGTTTGCGCGCAGTGCGCCCGATTGTCGGGTGATGCACTGCCTGCCGGTGCGGCGCAATTGCGCGATCGCGGACGAGGTGCTCGACGGCCCGCGGAGCCTTGTGCTGCGCCAGGCCTACAACCGCCTGCCGGCGCAGATGGCGGTGCTCCACCGACTGCTCGGACAATGACCCTCTGCTGCCGATCGCCAATCAACGCCTGAACCTTGCCCTGGAGTCCCGCCTCATCATGAAACTGCATCGAGCCGACCAGGTGGTCACCATCCGCGCGCTGCGCGGCGCCGCGCCGTACATCCGACTGTACAAGGGCCGGATTTTCGTCATCAAGGTGGGCGGTGGGGTCTTCGGCGACGCCGAGCTGACCCACGCGCTGATCGAACAGATCGCGATCCTTCATTATCTGGGCATACGCGTGGTGATGGTACACGGCGGCGGCCCGCAGCTGACGGCCGTCAGCGCGGCGATGGGCGCGCCTACGCGCATGGTTCAGGGGCGGCGGATCACCGACGAGAAAGCGATCGATGCGACCTCGATGGTGCTCAACGGCCTGATCAACACGCGGATACTCGCGATCTGCCGCGAGCTGCAGATCGACGCGGTCGGACTCTCCGGCGTCGACGCCGGCCTCGTGCAGGCGCATCGCCGCCCGCCGGTTCGGCTCCAGCCGAACGACACCGAAACCGTGGACTTCGGTTTTGTCGGCGACATCGATTGCATCGACACCAGCGTGATCCGCAAGCATCTGGACGCCGGATTGATGCCGGTGATCTCTCCGCTCTCGGCCGACGCCAGCGGCCAGCTGCTGAACATCAATGCCGACACGGTGGCGGCGGCGATCGGTGCCGCGCTGCAGGCCGAAAAGCTCATCCTGTGCACCGGCGCGCCGGGCATACTCGAGGACATCGCCGATCCGGGCTCGGTGGTCTCCTACACCGACCTGCCCGGCCTGGCCCGCATGCGCGAGCAGGGCAGGATCGCCGATGGCATGCTGCCGAAGGCCAAGGCGATCGAGGATGCCGTCCGCGGCGGCGTGCGGCGCGTGCACGTGATCGGCTACCACGCGCCCGACAGCATCCTTGCCGAGGTCTTCACCAACGAGGGCACGGGCACGCTGGTCGTGGCGGATATCCAGGCGCTGACGTCCGCGGAGCAGCTGTCCGGCGCTCATTCCTGAATGGGTGCTGATTCCTGCGCCGGCAGCTCGGCTTCATCAGGGCGCGGCCCACCCCTGCTCCACGCGCCCCAGGCCCAGCGCAGCCAGCCCGTCAGTGCGAACGCGATCCACGTCGCCCAAGCGAACATCAGGAGCTTGTAAGTCCAGAGCGGCACTGACCAGACCCTGGCTTCGGGCAGCGGGCCGTGTGCCAGATCGTGGAACCAGAGGAAGCTGTTGTCCGACGATCCCGCACCGGCGATGCCCATGTCGGGTGCGGACAGGAAGCCAAAGCGGATGCCTGAAAAGAGCAGGCTCCCGATGGCGCTCACCGTAAACAGCACCAGTGCGATCTGCACGAGATTGAAGACCGGTCGCGAGACGCTCTCCGTTCGCCACTGCGCGCGCCAGCGCATCACGAAGAACCAGACCGCCATGAGCGCGAACACCGCCCACGATTGCGTCGACAGTCCCAGACCCAGCAGCAACCACTCATGCGCCGCCAGCGGTGAGCGAGGAACGCGGGCCAGCAGCAACGCGGACAGCACGAACACCAGCAACTCGCCCCAGTAGCGCACCACCGGACCCGCCAGGGCGCGCGAGACAAACAGTGGCCAGCGCTCCCTCGGCAGCACCAGCGTGGTGCGGATATTGCTGGCGTCGGCCCGCAGATCCACCGCGCCGGCCCGCGCGCGCAGGCCTGGCGACTGGGCGCGACGCCATTCGACGATGACCACATGGGTCCCGGGCAGCAGGCCAATAGAGAGCTCCCCCGCCTCCGGGCGCAGCGCCACGGGCTCGCCGTCGATATGCACCGCCTGCACGTGCGCATCCGGCGGGAGCGTGATGCTGTGCCGCCCGCCCTGGGTGCTGCGATAACTGATCTCAAGCGACTCATCGACCGTGCGGGCGCCAAAGTTGATCTGGCGCTTGACACTGTCGATCGCCAGCGTCGTGCCGGCTACCGGTGCCGGCCGCGCGATGCGCACCTTCAACTGCTCGCCAGGCCGAGGCCGGTACTGAAATATCCAATCGCCGTCACCAATGGATTCGGGAAGCACCGCCGGGAAACCCTCAAATTGCACCGTCCACTGCGGGCTGACCGTGAAATTCCACTCTTCGACGCGTGCCGCGTCGGCCCCACTCGCCAGCACGAGTTCGGTCGACTGGGGCAACGACGAATTCCAGACCACAGCGCTGCTGCCGGCTGCGATGCCCACGGTCAGCCGCGCGCCGGCCCCAGTGCCGCTGACTTGCAAGCCAGGGGTCAGCACGACCTCGCCCGGCAGCAACGGCAGACTGGTCGTGATTGCCGCAGTTTCGGGCGCCAGGCGCTCGACCGTGGTCGCAATACTCCAATCCAGATCGAGCTTCACATCGCGCGACACCCTCACGAAAGCGGGAAACTGCGTGCCCTCGAACCCCTGCGCGGCCGGTCCCGCGGAACTTCGGTGCCGGCTCAGCTCGAGGGCACCGGCGACCAGATGGCTGTCGTGCAGACCAGCGACATCCCAGCCCGTGGCGACGACATCGATATGGCGTGGCGGCTGTGGAAAAGCGACCGACACCTGATCAGCGGTCGTCAGCCGCGCCACCAGTCGCAAGGTGTGCGCGCCGGCGCGCAGTGGCACCCACAGGGTTGCGTCGTTCTCGCGACTGACACTGACGGCCGCGTTGCCGTCGAGCGAGAGGCTGTCAATCTGCCAGCGATTCCCGGCGTCGGGAATGGGAACAGCGACGTCGGCCAGCGCTGCGAGCTGCAGCACCAATTCCAGGCGATCACCGTCAACCGCCACGCGTGCCGCGTCAACCTCACTGCAGTTCGGCCGACATGTGGGTGGCGCCAGCAGACGCGCGCGCAGTTCCTGCAACAGGACTGGATCGGGCGTCGCTGCCGCTGCGGCCCGCTGCGGCAGGCCGCCGATGACCGCCAGGCCCAGCAACAGCGCAACCGTTCTGCCCGTTCCGCCCCGCAGGGTACGCCAAGGCAGTTGCGGCAGGCGCAGGTCGAGTCCAAAGCCGGCCTGCAAGAGCCAGGCGAACCACAGACCGGTGAAGAACACACCGAGGACACGCCATAGGGCCAGCAGTACCGGACCGATGTACACGAACCTGACGGTTTCGCCGGGTTCCACCGGTCCTGTCCACGAAAATTGGTAGCTGTTGTACTCCCAGACCGGCACGCCCGGACCCGCCTGCAGCTGGGTACCGGGTGCGTAGCGTGCAATTGGGGTCGAGGCCGGTTCTGCCTTGTCCTTCTCGCGCGCCCCCGTCACGACCACTTCCGAGAGCATGGCCCGAGCCGCCACACTACCCACATTGCCCAGCATTGCCTCCGGCGGTGGTGGTGCTGCTGGATGTGGAGGCCTGTCAAATCGCACTTCCAGGCCCATCGGCACTGGCATGGCCGCTTCCAGCTGCGGATAGATCGCCAACCGCATCTGGGTCCACAGCAGCGGCAATAGCGCCAGGGCCAGTGCCCCAAGGCTCAAGGCCCGGTAACGCTTCGTCCATTGAGGCCAGCGCCCCGCGGCACCACTGCGCGCCGCGGCGATTGCCGCCAATGCATTGGCCCACAGCCAGATGTACGACGGTGCTTCCTGGTACAGCAACAGCATTGCGAACAAGGCGACACCAGCAGCGGTGAGTCCCGCGACACGGTGGCTGACCACGACGACAATCAGCACGCCGAACAGGCTCCAAAGCGTCCAGGCGGAACACCAGGTGCCCGGCGCGTCATCCGCGCCGGGCGCTGCCAACAGCCGATGGCCCGGCGGCAAATTCAGGGTGCCGCGCACGCTTTCGAACCGCGTGCCCCAGCCGCTGGCGCTCATGCGCCCACGAGTGACGCCGCTGCGGCTCACACCTGTCAAGTGCAGCTCGGGCATCCGCACCTCGACACCCGGCTGACCGTCAAGTCCGCTGACAAGCAGATCCTCCTCGCCGCTCCGCGCACTCGCCAGGCGAAACGGCGCCGCCGACTGCAGGCGCCATTCGCTGCGCATCGTGCCGCTGATCGCATCCACGGCTGTCAACCCCGCGTGATCAAAATCGAGCCACAACTGGCGAACGAGCTGAAGCCGGTTCTCATCCGCCGCCGTCAGCCCGCGACTGCGTTCGGTGATCTGCAATGTTGCGCCGGCGCCTATCCGAAAAGCCGGGTGTTGCTGCCACTCTTCAGGCACACCGGCCTGTTTCGGATCAATACCCTCGGCACCCTCGGCCGCCGCCACACGCAGCCGATCAACACCCGCAAAACTCCAGATCTCCTCGGCCGGCCAGGGAGCGCTATGGGCCGGGCGCGCCACCCGGTTCGCCACGCCCGCGGCTCGTGCCGTCAGCGTGACTTCAAACCGTCCGGGTCGCAGCAACAGTCGCAGGCCGCCATCGCCATCAAGCCGCGCCGGCAATTCACCACTCAGCGCCATCGGTACGAACCCGGCCGGGAGCGGTGACGAAATCCGCACTTCGCGTGCTTCACCCGCCACTTCGAGCTGCAGGCGCGTCGTCAGCTGCGCCGGTATTTCGTCCTCCAGCATTCGATAGACTTTCAGGTCGACTGCATTGGCGACCGCCGGCGTGGCCTGCGCGCCCAACGACACCGCGTCTGCGGTGCGCGCGAGCGCATGAATTTCCACGCCGTTGACGTTCAGGAAAATGATCCCGCTCTGCTCGGGCACCGACAGTTGCGCCGGACGGCGCTTCCAGCTGAACGCACCGCTGATCTGGTAGGCGCCCGCCGCGAGCTGCATCTGTGGCACGCCTTCGTGCATGACCACGGGGACCGCAGCACCGTTAGCGCGCACCTCGGTGGGCCAGTATTCGCTGTCGCCGGGCAACGCCACCCAGCTCTCGGCAAACACTTCCCAATGCTGCGTGAAATGCCCTCCGTGCTCGTCGACGGCGAGGTTCAGGGCCTGCGGCCAGGCACATCGAAAGTCCTGGTCGCTGGCCTTGCCATCGTGCATCAACACGGGGCACTGTTGCTGCTCGGCGCCGTGCAGCGCCCACCGGCGCCACGGCTCCAGATCGGCCGGCACGAAGACCTGCGCCGCCAACGCACAGCCGGATGGGATCAACATCCACAGGGCATGCTTGAGCATTGCATTCTCCGAATGACTCCTGCCGAGTGTAGCGCTGTCCGCTCGACCGCGAATGCCATTAAGGCGGCGGCGGCTTGAATTCGGTTTCGGATCCGCTGTTGGCAGGGCTATCATTGCCGCCAGTCCGTTTTTTCGAGGCCGCATGAGCAGACTGTGGGACAAGGGCGCGCCGCTCGATGAGCGCGTGCTGCAATTCACCGCCGGCGAGGACCACACGCTCGATGAAAGGCTGGTGGCCTACGACGTGCGCGCCTCCATCGCCCACGCGCAGATGCTGCAGGCGCAGGGACTGCTGAGCGCCGCCGATGGCGCGGCGATCTGCGCGGGCTTGAGCGCACTGGGCGATGCGCACGCGCGCGGTGAGTGGCGCATCGAGCTTGGCGATGAAGACGGCCAGACCGCGCTCGAAGAACGCCTGACGGCGAGCATCGGCGCGGCCGGGGCGCGCATTCACCTGGGCCGCTCACGGAACGACCAGGTGCTCGCCGCCCTGCGCCTGTACATGCGCGAGGCGCTGGCTCAGCTGGCCGCCGGCGCCGAGGCGGTCGCCGCCGCGCTCGACCGCCTTTCGCAGCGCCAGGGTACGACCGTACTGCCCGGCTACACGCACATGCAGCAGGCCATGCCCAGTTCAGTGGCGTTGTGGGCCGGAGGTTACGCGGCCGAGATCCGCGACGATGCGGAGGGCCTGCGCGCGGTGCAGCGTCGCGCCGGGCGCAATCCCCTGGGGTCGGCCGCCGGCTACGGCACGCCCGGACTCCCGCTCGATCGTCACGCCACCACGCGCGCACTCGGTTTCGATTCCACCCAGGAACCGGTGACGGCGGTGCAGCTCTCGCGCGGCAAGGCCGAAGCCCAGCTGCTGTTCGAGACGACCCTGCTGATGCAGGACCTGGGCCGCCTCGCCACCGACCTGCTGCTCTTCTACACGCAGGAATTCGCCTTTGTGGATCTGCCCGAGGCCTACACGACCGGCTCCTCGATCATGCCGCAGAAGCGCAACCCGGACGTCTTCGAACTGCTGCGCGGCCGCGCGTCCAGCGCACTGGCCTGCCTGATGGAGGCCCTGTGCCTGTACGCCAAGCTCCCCTCCGGTTACCAGCGCGATCTGCAGCTGCTCAAGGCCCCGCTATTCCGCGGCATCGACCTGTGCGGACAGAGCCTGGATATCATCGTGCCCGCCCTGGACGCGCTGCAATTCCGGCCGGAACGCGTGAAAATGGATCCGGCCGTGCATGCCGCCGCCGAGGCCACTGCGCTGGCGGTGCGGGAGGGCTTGCCGTTTCGCGAGGCCTACCGGCGCATTGCGGCAAGATTCACCGTCGGCGGAAAGTGAGATAGCAACCATGCCAGACACTGCCGGTGCCGCTGAGCGTCAACCCGATGCCGGGCTCATCACCTACGCGCACATTATCTATGCGCTGCATGCCAGCGCCGTGCTCACCGGCGTATTGACCAGTTCAAGTATTGCCGGGCGCTTCCTGTTTGGCCTGCCCTCGATCATCGCGGTCATCATGAACTATGCGCGCCGCGCCGAGGCGCACGGCACCTGGCTCGAGACGCATTTCGACTGGCAGATCCGCACCTTCTGGCTGGCGCTGCTGTGGATCGCGATCACGCTGCTCGTCGGCGGGCTCCTGACCTTGATCGTGATCGGCATCTTTGTCGTGATTGCCGGCTTTTGCGTCGTCGGCCTGTGGGTTGCCTACCGCGTGATACGCGGCTGGATGGCGTTGCGCGAGCGCCGGGCCGTGCCGCACCCGCTCAGCACGCAGGCGGCCGCAACGTGAGCGGCCGGCGGGCAGCCCTGCTGGGCGCGCTGCTCATCAGCGCCGGTTGCGGCCAGAAGGGCGCGTTGTACCTGCCCGATCCGGCGCCGCAAGCCGTTCCGGCGCCGCCGGCCCGCGCCACGCCGGACGCGCCCGCGACGCCCGCGGCGCCCACGGACGATGAGGCTACGCGGCGCAAGACGCCCACCACGCCTGATCCTGCCAGCGCCCGCTGAGCGGGCGGCCTATCGCCCATGACACCGAGTCCGGATCTGCTGCTCGTCGACGGTTCCTCCTATCTCTATCGGGCCTTTCACGCCCTGCCGCCACTCAGCAATTCGCGCGGCGAACCGACCGGCGCGGTGCACGGCGTGCTCAACATGCTGCACAAGCTCCTGCGCGAGTACCCGAAGGCGCGCGTGGCGGTGGTGTTCGATGCGCCGGGCAAGACCTTCCGCGATGACCTGTTCGCCGAGTACAAGTCGCACCGGCCGCCGATGCCGGACGACCTGCGCGCGCAGATCGAACCGCTCCTCACCGCGGTGAGCGCGATGGGGCTGCCGTTGCTGCGCATCACCGGCGTCGAGGCCGACGACGTGATCGGCACGCTGGCGCAACGCTCCGCGGCGCGCGGCGAGCAGGTGCTGATCTCGACCGGCGACAAGGACATCGCGCAGCTCGTGAATGAGCGCATCACGCTGATCAATACGATGAGCGACACCCTCCTCGATCGCGACGGCGTGAAGGCCAAATTCGATGTCTATCCGGAGCAGATCATCGATTACCTCGCGCTGGTCGGGGACAGCTCGGACAATATTCCCGGCATCGACAAGGTGGGGCCCAAGACCGCCGCCAAGTGGCTCAATGCCTACGGCACGCTCGACGCAATTCTCGAGCACGCGGCCGAAATCACCGGCAAGGTGGGCGAGAACCTGCGCGCCGGCACCGACACCGTCGCGCTCTCAAGGCGCCTCGCCACCATACGCTGCGATGTCGACCTGCCCCTGGATGAGGCGGCGCTGGTCCCGCGTCCGGCGGATACCGCCGCGCTGCGCGAGCTCTACACGCGGCTCGAGATGCGCTCCTTCCTGCGCCAGCTCGATGCCGGCGGTGCTGCGGCCGGCACGGCGGGCGACGACGCCGCCGCCGCCCCAGGCGCGCGCCCCGCGGCAGTGCCCGGTGCAGGGCCGACCGCCCCGGTCGCACCGCCAGCCGGCGCCGACCCGCTCGAGCGCCACTACGCCCTGATCACCGACTGGACCCAGTTCCTCGGCTGGTGCGAGCGGCTGGAGCGCGCCGCGCTCTTCGCCTTTGACACCGAGACCACCGGGCTCGATTACATGCAGGCCCGGATCGTCGGTGTCTCCTTCTGCGTCGAAGCCGGCCACGGTGCCTACGTTCCGCTGGCGCACAGTTACGCCGGCGCGCCCGAGCAGCTGGATCGTAAGCGCGTGCTGGAAGCGCTCCGGCCGCTGCTCGAGGATGAGGCGCACGCCAAGGTCGGCGCACACATGAAATTCGACATGCACGTGCTGCAGAACCACGGCATTGCCCTGCGCGGCCAGCGCTACGACACCATGCTGGAATCCTACGTGCTGGACAGCACCGCGACGCGCCACGACATGGATTCGATTGCGGCCCGCTACCTCGGCGTGCGCACCATTCATTTCGAGGACGTGGCCGGCAAGGGCGCCAAGCAGATCAGTTTCGACCAGGTGAGCGTGGAGCGCGCAGGGGAATATTCCGCCGAGGATGCCGACATCACGCTGCGCCTGCACCGCGAATTGTGGCCACGGCTCGAAGCCATCCCGGCGCTGGCAAAGTTGTACCTCGAGATCGAGCAGCCGCTGGTGCCGGTGCTGCAGCGCATGGAGCGCGGCGGCGTGCTCATCGACCGCGCCATGCTGGAGCAGCAGAGCCACGAGCTGGCCGCGCGGCTCGCAGAGCTCGGCCTCGAGGCGCAGCGCGCCGCCGGACAGGACTTCAACCTCGAATCACCGAAGCAGCTGCAGCAGATCCTGTTCGAGAAACTCCAGCTCCCGGTGCTGCGCAAGACGCCGACCGGGCAGCCCTCGACCGCCGAAGATGTGCTCGAGGAACTCGCCGCCGACTATCCGCTGCCGAAACTGATCCTCGAATACCGCGCACTGGCGAAGTTACGCTCGACCTATACGGAGAAACTTCCCGAGCAGATCGACCCGACCACCGGACGCGTCCACACCTCGTATCACCAGGCCGTAGCGGCCACCGGACGCCTGTCTTCCACGGATCCGAATCTGCAGAACATCCCGGTACGCAGTCCCGAAGGGCGGCGCATCCGCCAGGCCTTCATCGCGCCGCCGGGCCATCTGCTGCTGGCGGCCGACTACTCGCAGATTGAGCTGCGCATCATGGCTCACCTGTCGGGCGACGAGGGGCTGCTGCGTGCCTTCGCAGCCGACCTCGACATCCACCAGGCCACGGCGGCGGAAGTGTTCGGCGTGGCCCCCGCTGAAGTCAGTGCCGAGCAGCGCCGTTCCGCCAAGGCGATCAACTTCGGACTGATCTACGGCATGTCCGCCTTCGGCCTCGCGCGCCAGCTCGGCATCGCCCGCAGCGCCGCGGCCGAATACGTCGAGCGCTATTTCGCCCGTTATCCCGGCGTGCGCCAGTACATGGACAGCACGCGCGAGCGCGCCCGGCGCGAGGGCTACGTCGAGACCGTCTACGGGCGGCGCCTCTATCTGCCGGACATCGCCTCGCGCAACCGCCAGCTGCAGCAATATTCGGAACGCAGTGCCATCAACGCACCGATGCAGGGAACGGCGGCCGACATCATCAAGCGGGCGATGCTGGCGGTGGACGCCTGGTGCCAGGAGCCCGGCACTGCGGCGCGGCTGATGATGCAGGTGCACGACGAGCTGGTGCTCGAGGTGCGCGCCGATTTCGCGGGCGTCGCCACCGAGCGCGTGCGTGAAATGATGGCCGCGGCGGCAGAACTTCGCGTACCCCTCAAGGTCGACGTGGGCCAGGGGCGCAACTGGGACGAAGCGCACTAGGGAAGCCCGGCACCGATCGGGCCCGCCGCATTGAATTTTGCGCCCGCCGGCGGGAACTAATGCAGGACGGCGCTCTCCAACCATCCGTGAGCGCCAGAAACGCTCCCCGCTTCCCTCCCTAAGCGGGTTCCTCTGCCCTGGTGGCCTATCCCCCCAAATCGAAGGCCACCAGGGCTTTTTATTTAAGCCAATGATCCAGTTGGCGTCGCGCCTCCTCCAGGCCCGCGCCGGAGACTGCCGAAAACGCCTGCACGGTGGCGCTGTCCACCAGCGCCTGGCGCGCGGCCAGCAGAGTCCCGGCGAGTTCCGTGCGCTTCAATTTGTCACACTTTGTCATCAGCACATGCACCGGACGTCCGGCGTCCTGCGCCCAGGCGATCAGGCCAGCATCCCCCTCGAGCAGGCCACGGCGGCTGTCGACGATCAGGAACAGGCCCTTGAGCGAACTGCGCCGGGCCAGCGCCGCGATCATCGGAGGCCAGCTGGCCCGCTCGGCCGCGCTCGCGGTGGCGTATCCGTAGCCGGGCAGATCGACGATGCGGCGGCCGGGGAGCAGCTCGAAAAAATTCAGCAGCCGGGTGCGGCCCGGCGTCTTGCTGACGCGCGCCAGCGAGCGCCGGCCGGTGACGGCATTGATGGCGCTGGACTTGCCCGCATTCGAGCGTCCGGCAAAAGCGACTTCGGCGCCGCCGTCGTGCGGGAACTGCCGGGCGTCGGCGGCGCTCAGAATCAGGGCCGCCTGCGGGTATTGACTCACGGTACGGATCCCTTTGGATTGGCGGCGCGGGCCGCACCCTGGAACGCCTGGCGAACTTCCTAGTGTACAATTCGGCGCATCATCGGAACGGATATCCTCATGATCGCGACAATCCGCCTCGGCTGCTGCGCGCTCGCGTTGATGGCCGCGTCCACGTCCTGGTCAATGGGTTCGGCGGAAGCCGGAGCGGCCAAGGCCGCCGCCTGCCTCGCCTGCCACGGCCCGAACGGCAACAGCAGCAATCCCGAATTTCCCAGCCTCGCGGGCCAAAACGCCGCGTATATCGAGCACCAGCTGCATCTGCTGCACGATGGTACCCGCACCGGCAAGAGCGGAGATGCCGACGCGGCGATGATGATGGCGATGGCCAGCACGGTCGGCGACCAGGACATCGAGGATGTCGCCGCCTACTACTCACAGCAATCGACTACCGGTCTCGAGGCTGACCCTTCCTACTGGGAGGCCGGCCAGCGCCTGTACCGCAGTGGCGATCGCGTGCGCGGCATTCCGGCCTGCGCGGCCTGTCACGGCCCGCTCGGACGCGGCAATCCGGCCGCGGGCTACCCGGCGCTGCGCGCCCAGCACTCCGTCTACCTGATCAAGCAGCTCAACGCCTACAGCGCGGACGTGCGCTACTCGAAGAACGAGAAGGGTGCGAGCCGCGGTGGCGACACCGCTGTGATCATGCACACGATCGCCGCACGGCTCACCGACACGGACATGCGCGATCTCGCCTCCTATATCCAGGGCCTGCGCTGATATGAAAAAAATCCCGCTCCTGCTGAGTATGGTGCTGCTGGCGCTGGCGGCCTGCTCGAACAGCAATCCGCCGCCGCCCGCAGCCACGCCGGCCACTGCCGCCCCCGCCACGGCGCCGGCGGCGACTCCCGCGCCCGCGGCGTCCACCACCACCACGACCACTTCGGAGTCATCCAGGGTGGCCACCAGGGAAACGAGCGGGGAATCGAAGCTGGAACGCGCCGCTCCGCTCGCGCCCGCCGGGCAGCTACCCGCGGGCAAGTGGGTGGCCGGCACGAACTACCGGCCGCTGGTGCCGGCACAGCCGACCGACTCGCCGCCCGGCAAGGTCGAGGTCGTCGAGGTGTTCTGGTACGCCTGCCCACACTGCTATGCCTTCGATCCGTACCTGGAGAACTGGCGCAAGAGCAAGCCCGCCTACATTGATTTCCGGCGCGTGCCCGTCACCTGGGGCGAAGTGCACCGCTCGCACGCACGCCTGTTCTATACGCTCGAGGCGCTGGGCAAGGAGGAAGCCCTGCATGCCGAGGTGTTCGCGGAGATGAACGAGCGCAAGAATTACATGTTTGCACAGGGTGATGAAAAGGAGTCGCTGGACGCGCAGCTCAAGTTCGTCACGGCGCACGGCATCAGCGCGAGTGATTTCAACAACGCCTACAACTCCTTCACCGTCCAGACCAACATGCAAAAGGCCGACGACCTGGTGCACCGCTACAAGGTGGAAGGCGTGCCCCTGATCATCATCAACGGCAAGTACGTGACCGACGTCACCATGGCGGGCGGCAACCACGACGCGCTGATCAGCCTCATCAACGACCTCGCCGCCGGCGAAAAGAGCCGGTAGCGCAGCTCCGCCGGGCTACACGGTCCGCAACCACCGCTGCCGATGCTGAACCGTTACGCAGTGCAGGGCACTGGCCTGGTGAGCGTGCCCACCGACTCGCCGGCTGGCGTGGTGTGGATTGATCTGTTCGAACCGACGCCCGCGGAGGAGCAGGCGGTGGAAGCGCAGTTCGGCGTTGACGTGCCGACACGCGAGGAGATGCGCGAAATCGAATCCTCGAACCGCCTTTATGAAGAAGCAGGCGCGGTTTACCTCACGTCCACCATCGTCACCAAGCTCGATACCGATCTGCCGCAGAACTCGCAGATCACCTTCATACTCAAGGACGGCCGGCTGATCACCAACCGCTACACCGACCCGCTCCCCTTCCGCCGCTACATCAGCTACGCCGAGCGCCACGCGGCCACCTGCAATTCCGGATCGGCGGTGCTGGCCGGCCTGGTCGAGGCGATCATCAACCGGGTCGCCGACGTGGTCGAGCGCGTCAGCGCCGACCTGGACGCGATCTCCGCCGAGGTCTTCACGCGCCCGACCGGGCGCCGGCGCGGCGGCGCGCCCGATTTCCGGGCCGTGCTGGAACGGGTCGGCCAGAGCGGCGAGCTGATCGCCAAGACGCGCGAGAGCCTGGTGAGCCTGGGCCGGGCGCTGGCCTTCGTCCAGCAGGCCGCGGCCGCTAACCTGGCCAATGAGGTGCGCACCCGGCTGCGCACGCTGTCGCGCGACGTGATCGCCCTGAGTGATCACGCCTCGTTTCTCGGCAACAACGTGTCCTTTATCCTCGATGCCACGCTCGGCATGATCAATATCGACCAGAACAATATCCTCAAGATCTTCTCAGTGGTCACGGTGTTCCTGCTGCCGCCCTCGGTGATCGGCACGGTCTACGGCATGAATTTCGAACACATCCCCTGGCTGCATGAATCCTGGGGTTTCATGGCGGCGCTGGGACTGATGGTGGCCTCGGCCGTGATTCCATACGTCATTTTCAAGCGCAAGGGATGGCTCTAGGCGGCGCCCGGCGCCGACCGGGCAGCGGGCCACCGCGCTCTGGTCGCGGCGCGAGCCCTCTTCGGGTAATCTTGCGCGCCGCCGCGCCCGTAGCTCAGATGGATAGAGTGGCAGCCTCCGAAGCTGCAGGTCGTGGGTTCGAATCCCGCCGGGCGCGCCAATAATTCAGTGGCTATAATCTCGAATTCAAGTCGCTGTCACCCATCGGATCGCCCGTGAGCAAGCAGGACACGCATTTCTTCAATACCTTCAGCATGGTCATCGGCCTGCTGATCGTGGTCGCCCTGATGATCTTTGCGCTGGCGCGGATCGTGGGGGATCGCACGCAGCTCAGGGACGCCTATGCGGATCCCAAGTTCGCGGCCAGCACCGAAGAGCGTGTCAGGCCTTTCGTGCGCGTGGCCGTGGCGGGGAAAAACAACTCCGCCCTGAAAATCGAGGCCGCGCCGCAGGGGCAGGGCATCGCGCTCGCCGTGCCCAAAGATGGCCCGGCCCTCTATGAAGCAGTGTGCCGCACCTGCCACGCCACCGGACTGGTGGGAGCACCAAAATTCGCTGATCACGCCGCCTGGGCGCCGCGGATCGCCAAGGGAAAGACCCTGCTCTATGAGCACGCCATCAAGGGATTCACCGGCACGACCGGCGCGATGCCTCCGAAGGGCGGCCGCACGGATCTGACGGATGACCTGATCAAGGCGGGCGTGGATTACCTGGTATCCAAGGGCCAGTAGCGGCGTCCAGCGCCGCGGCCAGCCGCAGGCTCGCCGCCTCCCCGACGTGTTCCGGCGTGATCAGGGCCGCTGCCTGCAAATCAGCAATGGTGCGGGCGACCTTCAGCAAACGGTGATAGGCGCGGGCCGACAGGCCAAAGCGCCCCGCGACGCGCTCGAGCAGGCGCAGGGCCGCGGGCCGGGCGCGGCAGTGGGCGCTGATGCCGGCGTGATCGAGCCGTGCGTTGCAGCAGTTCTGGCGCTGCAGCTGGCGGGCGCGCGCCTCGTGCACCGCCGTGGCCACCGCCACGGCGGGGCTCCCAGCGACTGACGGCGGGCACTCCTGTTCGGCCCCCGGTTGCAGGGCGGGCAGTTCAACCCGGGGCACCTCGATCTGCAGGTCCAGGCGATCGAGGAGCGGACCGGAGATCCGGTCACGGTAGCGCTGAATCCGGAGCGGGCCGCACCGACAGGTCCGGGTTTCATCGCCCAGGTAACCACAAGGACAGGGATTCATGGCGGCCACGAGCTGAAACTCCGCCGGCAGCTCCAGGCGGCCGGCGGTGCGGGCCAGGTGAATGGCGCCCGTTTCCAGCGGCTCGCGCAGGGCCTCGAGCACGCGCCGGTCGAACTCGGGCAGCTCGTCCAGGAACAGCACGCCGCGGTGAGCCAGGCTGATTTCACCGGCCCGCAGGCGAGAGCCGCCGCCGATGATGGCGTTGGCGGAAGCCGCGTGGTGCGGAGCCCGGAACGGCCGCTGTCCCCAGCGCGCCGGATCGAAGCCCTGCGCACTGATCGAAGCGATGCCCGCCACTTCCATGGCCTCGGCCTCGGTAAGGGGCGGGAGCAGGCCCGGCAGCCGCGTCGCCAGCATGCTCTTCCCGCTCCCCGGCGGTCCGACCATGAGCAGGCTGTGACCGCCCGCGGCGGCGATCGCGAGCGCCCTTTTGGCGCGCCATTGGCCTTTTACATCCTCCAAAGACAGATATTGTCCCGTATTGAGCACTAATACGGGGTCCCCAGCTGGGCTGGATTCCGCTTCCCGAGGCGCGCCCGCCAGGAAGGCGCAGACCGCCGCGAGGCCCCGAAAACCGAAGGCGCGCCGGTGGCGCGTGAGCCGCACCTCCGCCAGGTCCGCGGCCGGTACGATCAGATCGTGGCCGGCCCTGGCGGCGTGCGCCGCGGCCAGCAACAGGCCGCGCACCGGTCGCAGCTCGCCACCCAGGCCCAGCTCGCCGTAGCACTCCGGGTACAGATCGGTGCGCAGGCGCAGCTGCCCGCTGGCCAGCAGCAGGGCGAGGGCCACCGGCAAGTCGTAACGACCGCCTTCCTTCGCGAGTTCGACCGGCGCCAGGTTGACGGTGATGCGCCCCGGTGGAAACTCGTAGCCGGCATTGAGGATCGCGGAGCGCACCCGCTCCCGGCTTTCGCGCACCACCTGCGCCGGGAGACCGACGATACTGAAGCCAGGCAGGCCGCTGCCCAGGTGGGCCTCGATCTGCACCAGCGGCGCGTCGAGTCCGAGCTGCGCGCGACTCAGGACCTGCGCGACACCCACCCGCCCGCCCTCGAGCGCTGCGGCGGAATCAGTCGGACACAGGCGGGAGCGATTGCTGCAGTTCCTGCAGACGCTCTTCCAGCGCCCCGATGCGCGCCTCCAGCTGGGCGATGCGCTCGCGCGAGCGTTCCAGCACCTTGGCCTGTACGTCGAACTCGCTGCGCGAGGTCAGGTCCAGCCGGCCGGCGGCGCTTTGCAGCACGGCCCGGAAATTCGCCTCCAGATCGGCGCGCATGCTGCCGAGTGCGGCCGGCAGACCCGCGACGAAGCGCCGCGCCATTTCATCCATCTGCA
Source organism: Steroidobacteraceae bacterium (assembly GCA_035261025.1). Taxonomy (GTDB): domain Bacteria; phylum Pseudomonadota; class Gammaproteobacteria; order Steroidobacterales; family Steroidobacteraceae; genus FEN-1191. Next base: position 19,970 of record DATFUG010000138.1, read on the forward strand.
TTCCTTCCATAGCCACCCCTTAAGCTTCCGTTGCTCTGAAATTGCGCGTCACCCCACACCCGCCGTCTACATTGGTGCAAGGAGGGCCCGCTTAGGCCCGCCCGGGCCCGCTCGGCCCACCGGCGCCCGTGGCACGGATTCTGCACATAGGCTGCAGCACCCTTCGCGGCTTACGGAAGGATACGCGCACGCTCGCGTGACCGGAATACGGGATTCAGGGCTGGATCATTGAGAAACGCTTTGCTGAAAGTCATTACGGCGATTGTCCGGCCATTCAAGCTGGACGAATTGCGCCACGCCATCGCCCAACTGGGCGTACAGGGCGTGACCGTGACGGAGGTGCATGAAATGGAGTACGGACCGCGCAACAAGGTCGAGATTGCGGTCGACGCCGCGGTCGCTGAGCCGGTGGTGGAAGCGATCGCCAATGTGTCGCGTACCGCCCGGCCCGGCGACGGCCGCATCCTGGTCGCACATCTCGAACAGGCCATCCGGATCCGGACCGGCGAAATCGGCACGGCCGCCACATGAAACTGAAGCTGGGAGTCGCACACATGCGGATTGAAGTGTTGAGAAAATCACGCGGACTGGACGGGCGGGCGATCGCCGTGGCGCTCGCCTGGCTGTTGCTGGCGCTCGGACCCCTGCACGCCCTGCCGGCCGTGGCCGATGAGGCCGCGCCGGCCGCCGCGCCCGCAGCGGCAGCGGCACCGGCGGCAGCACCGGCCGCCCCGGCACCCACCGAGCCCTTCCTGGTGACGAACGACAAGATCAGTTCAGGCGACACCGCCTGGATGCTCACCTCGACCGCCCTGGTGCTGATGATGACGATTCCAGGCCTGGCCCTGTTCTACGGCGGCATGGTGCGCAAGAAAAACGTGCTGGCGACGCTCATGCAGAGTTTCGCCATCACCTGCCTGGTGACCATGTTGTGGTGGCTGGTGGGCTACTCGCTGGCCTTCACGCCCGGCAGTACGCCGTACCTGGGCGGCTGGGCCCACTCGCTGCTGAACACGGTCAGCTACCTGAAGGAGGCGGGCAAGACCAGCGTCTCGCACATCGCGACCACCATCCCGGAGACGGTCTTTGCGATGTTCCAGCTGACCTTCGCCATCATCACGCCGGCCCTGATCTGCGGATCATTTGCCGAGCGCATGAAGTTCTCGGCCATGATGTGGTTCATGGCCATCTGGCTGCTGGTGGTCTATTGCCCGATCGCGCACATGGTGTGGGAGCCTTCGGGCTGGCTGGCGGCCAAGGGCGTGCTCGACTTCGCGGGCGGCACCGTGGTCCACATCAACGCCGGCATTGCCGGCCTGGCCACGGCGCTGATGCTCGGCAAGCGGCAGGGCCTGGGCCGGGAATCCATGGCCCCACACAACCTGACGCTGACGGTGATCGGCGCCTCGCTCCTGTGGGTGGGCTGGTTTGGCTTCAACGCAGGCTCGGCGGTGGCCTCGGACGGGCGCGCCGGCATGGCGATGACGGCGACGCAGATTGCCACGGCCGCCGCTGCGCTGGCCTGGATGTTCACGGAATGGGCCGCAAAGGGTAAGCCCAGCGTGCTGGGCATCGCCTCGGGCGCGGTGGCCGGCCTGGTCGCGATCACACCCGCGTCGGGTTTCGTGGGTCCCAGCGCTTCGGTCATCATCGGCGTGGCGGCAGGGGTGCTGTGCTTTGTCGCGTCCACCTCGCTCAAGAAGGTCCTGGGGTACGATGACTCGCTGGACGCTTTCGGTGTGCACTGCGTCGGCGGCATCGTCGGCGCCCTGCTCACCGGGGCCTTGGTAAGCCGGGAAATCAGCGGCGTGGACGGCTCCGTGGCGACGCAGCTGTGGGGTGTCGGAACCACGCTGATCTACGGGTTTGTCGCCAGCCTGATCATCCTCAAGGTGATCGACCTGACGATCGGCCTGCGGGTCACCTCCGATGAGGAACGCGAGGGTCTGGACATTGCCATGCATGGCGAGCGCATAGAATAGGCTGCAGTACTCCTATTGCGAATCGGCCCTGGCCGTGGCAACGCGGTCGGGGCCTTTTTGTGACACGCCGCACATTTGTAACGGCCTGCATTGCTGATACTCTTGGACTCGTCCGGGAGTGGGAATAATGCGGTATCCGACGACTTTATTGCTGATCGTCGCGGGCCTGGCCGGGCTCGGTGCGGCCCGCGCCGGCGACATCTTTTGCAATAACCAGGGCCACGATTGCAGCGACCGCTGGAGCCCCGGTGCGACACTGATACGAACCTCCGCCGGCCAGCAGGCACCCAATGCCACTCCGGCGCCGCCTTCGGCTTCCGCCGCGCCCACCGATGCCGGCGCCAATGCGCGTCTCGGCCTGGACGCGACCCGTACCGCCGTGCAGAAAGACGTGAGCGCGGCCCGCGTCGAGCAGTGCAAGCAGGCCAAGGAAAAATACCAGAAGTCAGTGGAGGCGCGCCGCGTCTACCGCATGAACGCCGCCGGTGAGCGCGAATATCTCACTGACGCGGAAGCCGACCAGGCCCGGCTCAATGCCCGCCTCGAGATGGAGCGCAGCTGCGGCAACTCGGCGTCCTGAGCCCGCGCTCAAGGTCTCCCGGCTCTGCTTCGATCGCCCGCGCTCGCGCCGGGCGCCACCCGCCTGTTACATTGACCGCGCCTTAGCGGAGAGCAAGCACTGATGCGTACGGGGTTCATCGGACTGGGCGCGATGGGCAGTTCCATGGCGCGCAATCTTCATCGCGCCGGGCTCCTGAAGGGAGTCTGGAACCGCACCGCCGCCAGGGCCCACCAGCTGGCCGCCGAACTGGGCTGCGCCGCGCCGGCCACTGCGGCGCTGCTGGCACGCGAGAGCGAGGTGCTGGTGATGTGCGTCTCGGCCGATCAGGATGTGCTGGCCCTCGTCGCCAGCGTTGCGCCCGAGCTCCAGCCCGGCAGCATTGTCATCGATTGCACCACCGCGGGCGCTGACACTGCGCGCACGGCCGCCGCGCAGCTGGCGGCGCGCAGCGTCGGTTTTCTCGACGCGCCCGTCAGTGGCGGCGTCGAGGGCGCCGCGCGCGGCACGCTGGCGATCATGGTGGGCGGCGATGCGGCGGTGCTCGAGCGCGCCCGGCCGGTGCTGCAGGCCATGGGCACGACCATCACACACTTCGGTCCGCACGGCGCCGGTCAGGCGGCCAAGGCCACCAACCAGATCATGGTCGCCGGCATCATTCGCGCCGACGCCGAGGCGCTGGCGTTTGCGGTCTCGCAGGGGCTCGCACTCGACAAGGTAATCGAAACACTGGGGCGCGGCGCCGCCGGCAACTGGTATCTGGCCCACCGCGGGCCGTTCATGCAACGCGGCGCCTATCCGGCCGGGTTTCGGATCCGCCTGCACCAGAAGGACCTGAACATCTGCAGGGAGATGGCCCGCGCCAAGGGTGCCGAGCTGCCGGTGGTCGAGGCCGCGTTGCGCGAATACGCGCAGCTGATCGCCGCGGGCCACGGCGACGAAGACGTATCCGCACTCTTCCGCCTCAAGGCAGCGCTGTTCGCGGTTCCCAAGCCGGATCCGCCGTGATGGAGGAACCCAGCGAGGCGCTCGCACCGCCGCCACTGGTCATTGCAACGGCGACGCGCCCTCCCAAGTCGCTCAACCTCCCGGATTTCTGTGCCGCGCGCGCGGTGCTCGCCGTCGTGCTCATCGTCACGCTGACCGCGGTGGTACTGACCGTGGCCCGCCAGGGCACGGCCCTGAACTTCTGGCTGGAGCTGGCGCGCAATTCCCTGTTCCTGCTGTGGATCGGCATGGGCAGCGCGGCCGTGCTCTGCCTGCTGCGTCGCCAACTGCAGGAGCTGCCGATCCCGCTGGCGAGCAGCGTGGCTCTGGGAAGCGTGCTGGCGGTCATCGCGCTGATCTCGGCCGCCGTGCTGTGGCTGGGCAACAGCACGCTGCTCGGCGTGCGCACCACCAACCTGCTGCTGCCGGAGGCGCCGGGGCGCTTCTTCGCGGCGAATCTGGGCATCGGCGCGATCGTTGCGGCCCTCGCGCTGCGCTATTTCTACGTCTCGGGGGAATGGCGCCGCAACGTCGAGCTGCAGGCCCGTGCCCGCGTGCACGCGCTGCAGGCGCGCATCCGCCCGCATTTTCTCTTCAACAGCATGAACACCATCGCCGCGCTCACGCGCTCCGATCCGGCGCTCGCCGAGGAGGCAGTGCAGGACCTGGCCGATCTGTTCCGCGCCAACCTCAACGAAAAGCGCGCCAACATCACCCTCAAGGAGGAACTCGAGGTCGCGCGCATCTACCAGCGCATCGAGCAACTGCGATTGGGCGAGCGGCTGCACGTGATCTGGGACGTGACCGACCTGCCGATGCGCGCCATGGTGCCGGGGCTCCTGATGCAGCCACTGCTCGAAAACGCCATTTACCATGGCATCGAGCCCCGGGCGGCGGGCGGCATCGTCACGATCAGCGGCGCGCTCGACGGCGGCATCATCGGCCTCACGGTGCGCAATCCGCTGCCCGAGGAAGGCGACAGCGTGCACGCGGGCAACCGCATCGCGCTCGCGAATATCCGTGAACGCATGGAACTGCTCTACCCGGGCCGCTCTTCGGTCGAGGCGACCCGCATCGGCGATGAATATATCGTGCGCCTGCGCTTCCCCTACGTCGAGGACAGCACGCGGACCTCCTCGCTATGACGCAGCAGGTGCTGGTGGTGGATGACGAAGCGCCGGCGCGCGAACGCCTGCAGCGGCTCCTGAGCGAACTGCCGGACTGCGAAATCGCGGGCATGGCCGCCAACGGCGAGGAGGCGGTACGTCTGGCCGGTGTACTGCACCCTGACGTCCTGCTCCTCGACGTGCGCATGCCCGGAATGAACGGTCTGGAGGTCGCGCGCCACGTGGCCCTGTTGCCCGAGCCCCCGGCCGTCGTGTTCACAACCGCCTACGATGCCTACGCTGTGGAAGCCTTTGAAGCCCAGGCCATCGGGTACCTGCTCAAGCCGGTGCGCGCCGAGAAACTGGCCGCGGCGCTGCAGCGCGCCGCACGCCTGGCCGCCGCACCGCTCGCCCGGATCGCCGCGGCTGATCCGGCGCGTGCCCCGCGCACGCACGTGGCGGCGCGGCTGGGCGATTCGGTGCGGCTGATTCCGCTCACGGACATCTATTATTTTGCCGCCGACCAGAAGTACACCACCGTGCGCCACAAGGTCGGGAGTGATCTGATCGAGGACGCGCTGCGCGCGCTCGCGGAGGAATTCGGCGCACGTTTTGTGCGCGTGCATCGCAACGCGCTCGTCAATACCCAGTGCATCGCGGCGATCGAGCGCGACGCGGCCGGCCAGTATTACCTTACCGTGCGCGACGTCAACGAACGCCTGGCCGTAAGCCGCCGTCTGGCCGGAGAGCTGCGCGAGCGCTTGCGCCTGTAGCGGCGGCGCGCCGGGCTGCGGCGCGTGGTATTGGATCGGCGACCCCATTTCAGATTACTGTTCCGTCAGGGGAGAGGTGCAATGCACGCCACAGGCAGTTCCGGCGCCGACGCAGGGACGGATGATGACGTCAGGATGCTGCACCAGATGGGCTATGCGCAGGAGCTCACGCGCCGGCTCGGACGGTTCTCCAATTTCGCGATCTCGTTCTCGATCATCTGCATCCTTGCCGGCGGCATCAATTCGCTGGCGCAGGTCACGGCCGGTGGCGGCGGCGCGGCGATCG
>DATFUG010000139.1:0-5894 GCA_035261025.1 Steroidobacteraceae bacterium
CGGGCGGGGGACTTCGCGGCGGCCCTGGCGCGGATCCGCGCTGCGATCCGCGGCTACGCTGGTCGCCTGGGGAGGCCTGAGCGCTATCACGAGACGATCACGGTTGCCTACCTGGCGCTGATTCAGCAGCACATCTGGCTGCGTGGCAACGGTGGTGGCTGGTCCGGCTTCGCGCGGGAAAATCCCGAGCTATTGCAGCCAGATCTGCTGCTGCACTACTACCCGCGCGCGCAACTTCAATCCGAGCTGGCCCGCTGGGTGTTTGTCCTGCCGCGCCCGGCATCGCCGCCGGATCGCGCTTGCGCCTGATCCTCGCCAGTGCTCGCGGACTGCTGAGCGGGTGGCTCATCGCGCTCACGCTGCCCCTGCTGGTCGATCCCCATACCATCAGTGCCTGGTCAGCGGCGAGCCTCGGGAGCCGCTCGCGGATGCTGTTGGCCGCCGCCGAATCGCTGGGCGCCGCGCTCTTTGCTTTCGAGGCGCAGGTGGCGGCGGGTCTGGTGCTGCTGATCGCGTCATTCGTGGGTGCCGGGATCGTGCACCTGCACCATGGCGAGGTACCCTGGTGGTTGGTTGCGGAAGCAATTGCCGCGACTTTGCTATGGCGCTTCACCGCGCGTGCCGGCCACAGGGGCGGGCGGCCATCGGGCGGTCCAGCGCCCGGTTGAGTCCGGCCGCGTTTGCGCTATTCTCAGCGCCTCTTCCCGCAGCGGATTACCCTAAACCCGTGGAAAAGGCCAGCGTCTGCCCTCTCGATTGCCCGGACACCTGCAGTCTCGCGGTGACGGTGGAGGACGATCAGGTCATTGCGGTGCGGGGCTCCAGGGTCAATCCGCTCACCCACGGTGCCGTTTGCGCCAAGGTGGCTCATTATTATCCGGAGTTTGTGCACGGCCCGAACCGCCTGCGCTATCCGCTCAAGCGGGTGGGCCCCAAGGGCGCCGGCCCGTTTGTGCGAATCTCCTGGGAAGAGGCCCTCGACACCATTCATGAGCGCGTCAGCGCCGTCATTGACCGGCACGGTCCGCAGGCGGTATTGCCGCTCAACTATGCCGGCCCGCATGGGATGCTGGCGGGCGATTCCATGTCGCTGCGCTTCTTTCACCGCATCGGCGCCTCGCTCCTGAACCGCAGCCCCCTGTGTGGCGGCATTCGCAGTGCGGCCTACGCCGGCACCTACGGCGCCACGCCCGGCACACCGCTTCAGCAGGTGAGCCTGGCGCAGCTCATCATCGTCTGGGGCAACAATGCCACGAGCTGCAATCTGCATCTCATGCGCCAGATCAATGCCGCCAAGCGCAATGGCGCGAAGCTGGTAGTGATCGACCCGCGGCGCGTGCGCGTGGCCGAACAGGCTCATCTGCATCTGGCGGTCCGGCCCGGCACGGACGTGGTGCTGGCCTGGGCCCTCGCGGTGGAGCTGGAGCGCCTGGGAAGCCTCGATCGGGCTTTCATCGATGAGCACGTGCTCGGATTCGACGCCTACATGGCGGCGGCGCGCGCCTATCCGGCGGAGCGTGCGGCGGACATCTGTGGCGTGGCACTCGAGGACATCCGCACACTGGCGCTCTGGTATCGCGATGCGTCACCTGCGGTCATTGCCTGGGGCAATGGCCTGGAGCGCAACCGCAACGGGGGCTCGGGGTTGCGGGCCATTGCGGCGCTCCCGGCGCTGGCCGGCAAGTTCGGTGTCCCCGGCGGCGGACTCGTCGGTGGCGCAGGCCACGCGTTTCCGAAGACGCCGGACAAATTGACGCGCAGCGATTGGGCGCCAGCCGGGGCGCGGACTTTCAACATCATCGACGTTGGAGCGCTGCTGCTCGATCAGAAACTGGATCCACCGCTGAAGGCCCTGTTCATCTACAACCACAACCCGCTGATCGTCCACCCGGATCAGAATCGCCTGAAACGCGCTCTGGCGCGTGAGGATCTGTTCATCACCGGAATCGAAGTGGCGATGACCGACAGCATGGCTTACGCGGATGTGATCCTGCCGGCCTGCACGCACTTCGAGCACGCGGATGTCTACGCCGCCTACGGCCAGCAGTACCTGCAGCGCGCCGAGCCGGTTATTCCGCCGGTGGGCGAGAGCCTGCCGAATACCGAGATCTTCCGCCGTCTCGCGGCCCGCTTTGGCTTCGGTGACGCGGCCTTCAGGCAAACGGATGCCGAGCTGATGGACGATGCGCTGAACAGCGAGGATCCGCGCATGCAGGGCCTTAGGGCGAGCACGGTACCCATCGATCGGGCGATCCGCATGGAATTTGCCGGACAGGAACCGGTGCTGTTCCAGAATGTGTCGCCCCGTACGCCCAGCGGCAAGATTGAGCTCGAGTCCGCGATGCTCGGTGCGCGCTACGGGGCGGCCCTGCCGGGCTACCAGCCGCTGACTTCGACTTATCCATTGACGCTGATCACGCCGGCCTCCGACCAGCGCATCACGTCCACTTTTGGCGGGCTCGCCGCTAATGACGCCACTCCGGTGCTGGAAATGAATCCGGCAGACGCGGCGGCGCGCGGGCTCGTCGACGGTTCGCCGGTGAAAGTGTGGAACGATCTGGGTCAGGTGTACCTGCCGCTGCGCGTCACGGCGAGCGTGCGTCCGGGTGTGGTCAGTTCTGACAAGGGTGCGTGGCTGCGCACCAGCCCGAACGGTCAGACCATTTCAGCGCTGGCCCCGACACACAAGGCCGATCTCGCCGAGGGCGCTTGTTTTAACGACGCGCGCGTCGATGTTGCTGCGCGACAGGCCTAGGACCAGGACCTCCCGAAGTCGCTTTTCAGCGTCACCCCGAACCGCGACCTGGGGCTCTGCATCACAGATTGCCCAACCCGTTCACGGGTTTCCGGCCGGCAGGGCCTTAGGATTCCCACCAGGAATCGCAGGCCCGGAGCCGAGCATGCCCATCCGCGCAATCTGCCTTGGCGCCCTCACCGCCGCATGGGGCGGCGTCGTGCTGCTGGCCGGATGTTCGGCCCAGGCCGACAGCCAAGCCGGCGTTGCCGGGCCGGCACACGCGCGCGCGGCGCAGCCCATCGTCCTTGATCCGGCGACCCATCACCCCGTTGCGGCGGAAGCCGATGACGCGACCGCGCTGACGTCCGGGTCCGGCGCGAGCCAGGGGACGGGCCGGCGCACCTTGCCCGCCGTGCCGGAGGAAGTGCGGCTCCCCGACGGCACGGTCGGCGTGAAGGTGGCGCAACAGTATTTCCACACGATCGTGGTCTGCCGTCAGCCGGACGGGGGCTTTTCTACGCAGTGCCCGGCCGGCGCGATGGGGGCCAAGCCGTGAATCGCGCGCGGACACTGTCATTGTTCGCGGTGCTGGGACTGCTGGCCGGCAGCGCCGCGCCCGCCGCCACGCTCACCATCCAGGTCATGAATGCGGCGGGCGAGGGCTTCAATGATCCGACACCCTTCACGCCCATCGGTGGCAACAACGCCACGACGCTCGGCCAGGCGCGGCTCAATGTGTTCACCGAGGCCGCCCGCCTGTGGGGAATGCTGATCAACAGCCCGGTGAACATTGTCGTCGAGGCCAGCTTCGACCCGCTCAGCTGCAGCGCCAATACCGGCGTGCTCGGTTCGGCCGGACCGCTGTGGGTGTTCCACGATTTTCCGGGCGCGCCGCTGCCGGGCGTCTTCTATCCGGCGGCGCTGGCCGACGCCCTGTCCGGCCAGAACCTGGCCTCCAAGTCGGATATCACGGCGCAGTTCAACAGCGCGATCAATGGCACGTCCGGGTGTCTCGGCGGCAGTTATTTTTATTATGGCTTCGATCATAAATTGAGCGGTCACAACGATGGGCGCAGCTACGTCGCGGACCTGCTGGGCGTCGTGCTGCACGAGCTTGGCCATGGCTTAGGCTTCGTGTCCGTCGTCGACCAGAATGGCATGGGCATCACCGGTACCGACAACGTCACGCGCCTGGGCGTGTACGACCAGTTCGTGTACGAGGAGTCCCTGAGCATGTTCTGGCCGGAGATGACGGCGGCGCAGCGCGCGCAGTCCGAGATCGGGCAGTCTGCCGTGGGGAGCGCGGCGCTGGTGTGGAACGCATCGCAGGTCAATGGCAATCTCGCGCGCCTCACCCGGGGCGTCAGCGCCGGCGGCCACCTGAAGCTGTATGCGCCCGCGACCTTTGACGCGAGTTCCTCGGTCTCGCACTGGGACAGCAGTGCTTCGCCCGACCTGTTGATGGAGCCGCGCTACAGTTCGACGACCGGCGATCACACCGACCTGACCACCTGCGCCCTCTATGATATGGGGTGGACGGGAAACCGCTGCCCCGATGGCGTGAATGCCGTGGCGCAGATGGTGAGCGTCAATGAAAATTCGGCCATGAACATCACACTCGGCGCCAGTGATGGCGATGGCGATGTGCTGACGTACAGCATCGTGACTACGCCCACCCACGGCACGCTGGGTGCGCTCAGCGGGGCGAGCGTGACCTATACGCCGGACGCTGGGTACACGGGCGCCGATCAGTTCAGTTTTATGGCCAGCGATGCGTTGGTGAATTCCAACGTCGCGACTGTGTCCATCACTGTCATCACGCCGACTGGTGGTGGTGGCGGCGGTGGCACGGGCGGCAGCGGTGGTGGTGGCGGCAACGCGACCACCAGCAGCGGCGGCGGCGGAGCGATGGACCTGTTGTCGCTCCTGGCCCTGGCGCTCGCCGCTCTCAGGCCGCTACGCCGACACGCGGCCGCGCGCTGAAGGCGGCGTGCCCGTCGGCCAGCTGCCACAGCTGCAGTTCGCCACTTTGATCCTCGATGAGCGCGGAGCAATTCTCCACCCAGTCACCGGTATTGCAGTAGCGCACGCCGCAGCGTTCGGTGTCTGCCGGGCGGTGAATGTGTCCACAGACGATGCCGTCGAGCCCGCGGCGCGCCGCGGCCTGGGCCGCGGCCTCCTCGAAGCGGCGCACGTAAGTCATGGCGTTGCCGACTTTTGATTTCAGGTAGCTGGCCAGTGACCAATACGGAAATCCGAGCGCGCGGCGGACGCGATTCAAACCACGATTCAGGCCGAGGGAGACGTCATACATGCCCGAGCCCAGAGCCGCGAGCCACCGGCTGCATTTCACGTGGGCGTCGAATTCGTCGCCATGGGCCACGAGCATGCGTTGGCCATGTCGGGTGGTGTGCACGTAGTCGCGATGCACTTCCAGGTTTCCAAACACGGCGCCGTCCAGGTCGCGGAATTCCTCGTCATGGTTTCCGGGCACGTAGATGATGCGGGTGCCGTGCTTGGCCTTGCCGAGGAGGGTGCGCAGGACATTGTTGTGCAGCTGCGGCCAGTAGAAGTCACGGCGCATATTCCAGACGTCGATGATGTCGCCTACCAGAAAGAGCTGCTCCATGTGCACGCGGTGCAGGAAGTCGAGCAGCAGATCGGCGCGGCATTCCCGCGCACCGAGGTGCACGTCCGACAGGAATGCGCTGCGTACATGAATGGCGTGGCGAACGTACGTATCCATGCGCACAGCCTCGCCCGCGGCTGTGGCAGCGAGATGTCACAGACATGACAAAACAGTGAAATCAGCAGCTTAACAATATAAGTTCGTGTATCACTGCTGTGACCGGGCGGTCCGCCACGCCTCCGTCCCTATAATCCGGGCCGATCCTGCTCCACCTGAGGTCGCTGCTGAAGGAGTCCGCCGTGACGGCCATCGTGAATTTTGACTCGCTCCCCGAACCGACCGCGAGCGCGCCGGCCGCGGAGCGCGTACGAAGCGGGGATCCGCGCCAGCAGATCTGGAACCTGCTGTCCTCGCCCGATGGGCGTTTCCACGTCGGCGAATGGGCCAGCGGGGTCGGCGCCTGGGACGTCCAGTACACCGAGTTCGAGCTGTGCCACATGCTCGCCGGCGTGGTGCGGGTGAGCGATG
>DATFUG010000140.1:0-27103 GCA_035261025.1 Steroidobacteraceae bacterium
ATCAACTTCCTGATCAATGCCGAACCTGACAGCTTCGCCCAGCAGTTTGCCCGTGCCCACGGCGGCTCGATCTGCGCCATGGGCTTTCGGGTCAAGGACGCCGCCTACGCCTTCAAGCGCGCCCTGGAACTGGGCGCCGAAGCGGGGCCGGTGAGCGCAGGGCCGATGGAACTGAACATCCCCTCGATCAAGGGCATCGGCGGAAGCCTCATCTATCTGGTGGACCGGTATGGGGCCAACAGCATCTATGACGTCGATTTCCTGCCCACCGGGCCGGTCGCGGATGCCGCGGGCACCGGCCTGCAGCTCATCGACCACCTGACCCACAACGTGGCGCGCGGTCACATGAACCTGTGGTCGGGCTTCTACGAGAAGCTGTTCAACTTCCGCGAGATCCGCTACTTCGACATCGAGGGCAAGAAGACCGGCCTGTTCTCGCGCGCCATGACCAGCCCCTGCGGGAAGATCCGCATTCCGATCAACGAATCACAGGATGACAAGTCGCAGATCGAGGAGTACCTGCGCGAGTATCGCGGCGAGGGTATCCAGCACATCGCCCTGTCGACGCCCGACATCTACGACACGGTGGACCGGCTGCGCGGGCGCGGCGTGGTGTTCCAGGACACGCCCGATACCTACTATGACGGTGTTGACGCGCGCGTCGCCGGCCATCAGGAGCAGCTCGCGGAGCTGCAGCGGCGGGGCATCCTGATCGACGGTTCCGCCCGGGACGGCATCCTGCTGCAGATCTTCACGGCCAATGTGATTGGCCCGATCTTCTTCGAGATCATCCAGCGCAAGGGCAACGAAGGGTTCGGTGAGGGCAACTTCAAGGCCCTGTTCGAGTCGATCGAGCTGGACCAGATCCGCCGCGGTGTGGTGTGAGCGCGCTGCGCCTCTATAATTACTGGCGCAGCTCCGCTTCCTACCGCGTGCGCATTGCGCTCGAACTCAAGGGTCTGAGTTACGACTATATTCCCGTGCATCTGGTCGAAGGCGGTGGCCAGCAATTCAGCCCGGCCTACCGCGCGCTCAATCCGCAGGCGCGGGTCCCGGCGCTGGAGACGACCGACGGCGTGCTGACGCAGTCGATGGCGATCATCGAGTGGCTCGAGGAGACGCATCCCGATCCCCCGCTCCTGCCACGCACGGCGCGCCTGCGCGCGCGTGCGCGCGCCCTGGCGCAAATCCTCATCGCCGATGTGCAGCCGCTGCAGAACCAGAGCGTGACGGGCTACCTGCTACGCGAGTTGCGGCTCGATGATGCGGCACTGCAAGGCTGGCTGCGCGAGTGGATCGGCCGGGGCCTGGGCGCCTTCGAGGCACTGCTGGGCCAGGAGCCCGTGAGCGGCGGCTTCTGCATCGGTGAAGCGCCCACGGTGGCGGACGTGTGCCTGGTGCCGCAGTGCGCCAGTGCACGGCGCTTTGGCGTTAATCCGGCGCTCTTTCCGCGCATCACGCGCATCGAGCAGGCCTGCAATGCCATCGCGGCCTTCCAGCGCGCCGCCCCCGCGCGCCAGCCTGACGCGGAACGTTGAGGAGTGAATCGCTGATGAAAAAATTTATCCAGTATCCGCGCGTCGCCGGCAATGCGAGCCGGCAGGCGCACGCTGACCTGCCCAAGGGGACCTACGAGCGGGAGATGAGCAAGGAGGGTTTCTTCGGACCGGCGAGTTTCTTCTATCATCGTCATCCCCCGACGGGCTGGAGCCACTTCGAGGGCCCGTTGCGGCCCCACGCCTTTGATCTGGCCAAGCTGGGCCGCTCGCCGGGCACGCCGTGGCAGGCGCCCGTGATTCTTTCAAACGCCCACTGCCAGCTGCGCTACTGGGAGCTCGCCGCCAGCATGGATCACCTGGTGCGGAACGCCGATGGCGATCAGCTGCTGTTCGTGCATCGCGGACAGGGTGAGCTGTACTGCGACTTCGGACACCTGGAGTTCGCCGCGGGCGATTACCTCGTGCTGCCGCGTGGCACCCTGTGGCGGCTGGAAAGTCCGGCCGGCGCTGCGCTGCTGTTGATCGAGGCGACCAACTCCTCCTATCTGCTGCCCGAGAAGGGATTGCTCGGGCCGCATGCCCTGTTCGACGCGGCAATGCTCGACGTGCCGGCCATCGATGACGCCTTTCGCGCACAGCAAACCGAGAAGGAATGGCAGGTACGCATCAAGTGCCGCGGGCAGATCTCCACGGCGACTTTTCCCTTCAATCCACTGGACGCCACCGGCTGGCACGGGGATCTGTGCGCCTGCCGCATCAACGTCCGGAATTTCAGGCCCGTCATGAGTCACCGCTACCATTTGCCGCCCTCGGTCCACACGACGTTCCTGGCCCACCGCTTTGTGGTCTGCACTTTCGTGCCGCGTCCCTTCGAAACCGATCCCGGGGCGATCAAGGTGCCGTTCTTCCACAACAACGACGACTACGACGAAGTGATCTTCTACCACGCCGGGGATTTCTTCAGTCGCGACAATATTCACCCGGGCATGCTGAGTTTCCACCCCAGCGGGTTCACGCACGGACCGCACCCCAAGGCGCTGGAGCGGATGCTGGTGCAACCGAAGCCGGCGACGGACGAGATCGCGGTCATGATCGATTGCCGCGATGCGCTCGAGATCGGTGCGGCGGCCACGGCGGTGGAATGGAGCGGCTACGTCGATTCCTGGAAGGGCAAGGCCAGGTGAAGCTCGCCAGCCTCAAGGCAGGGCGCGATGGGCGTCTGGTGGTCGTGAGCCGGGATCTGTCGCGCTGCGTGCCGGTTCCAGAAATTGCGGCGACGTTGCAGCAGGCGCTGGATCGCTGGGAAGAACTGTCCCCACGCCTGGCGCAGATGTCCGCCGATCTGAACGCCGGCCGCCATGGCGAGGCTTTTCCGATGGGCTCGGGTGGGGTGGCCGCACCGCTCCCGCGGGCCCATCAATGGGTGGACGGCTCGGCCTACGTGAATCACGTCGAACTGGTGCGCAAGGCGCGCGGCGCGACCCTGCCGCCTTCATTCTGGACCGATCCGCTGGTCTACCAGGGCGGCTCCGACGCCTTTCTCGGGCCCACGGATGAAGCGTTGTTTCAGTCCGAGGACCTGGGGATCGATCTGGAGGCCGAGGTGGCGGTGATCGTAGGCGACGTGCCGATGGGCACGGCTGCGGCACAGGTGCGCAGCCGGCGCGATATCCGCCTGCTCATGTTGGTCAACGACTGGACGTTGCGCCACCTGACGGCTCCGGAACTTGCGAAGGGCTTCGGCTTCTACCAATCCAAGCCGGCCACGGCCTTCTCGCCCGTCGCCGTGACGAGCGACGAACTCGGTGCGGCCTGGGATGGCGGGAAAGTCAGCCTGCCGCTCGTCAGCCACATCAACGGCCGGCCGCTGGGCGCCCCCGAAGCGGGCGTCGACATGACCTTTGATTTTCCGGCGCTGATCGCGCATTGCGCCCGCACGCGCAGCCTCGGCGCCGGCACGATCGTCGGTTCGGGCACGGTCTCCAACACGGACCGCTCGCGCGGTTCTTCCTGCCTGGCCGAGACCCGCATGCTGGAAACGATCGCCTCCGGCGCGCCGAGCACGCCATTCCTGAGCTTCGGCGATCGTGTGCGCATCGAAATGTTCGACGCCGCCGGAGCCTCGATCTTTGGCGCCATCGACCAGAAGGTGGCGCGCGCCTGAAGCCCTAGTGCCGGTGCGAATGGTTGGCGAGATGGGCCAGGCGCAGGTCCAGCTCCTTTTCGATGCGCCGGCGCGCCTCATCCTTCAGCGCACCACTCCGGTACAGCGCGTTGATGGAATCGCGCTCGGCGGCGATGAGCAGCAGTTCGATGTCGTCCTGGACTTCGGCGGCTTGCGGTGGATCCTCGCCATGGCGGTGTTCCTGTTCGAAGTGCTGCAGCCGGCCCCGATAGTGCGTGTGCAGGCCCTGCGTGACTTCCTCGGGCAGCTCCTGTTCGGCGGCCAGCTCCTCGAGCCGCGCGATCGCCGCTTCAATGGCCACCCGGCGGGCCTGAATCTCCTCCATCCGCTCGCCGTGCTGTTCGCGCTCACCCGCATCGACGAGTCCGAGGGCCCTGATGACCGCGGGCAGCAGCAGGCCCTGCCCGACGAGAGTGATGACAATGACGGAATAGGTCAGGAACAGAATCAGGTCGCGGTGGGGGAAGGGCTGGCCGTTGCCCACGGCAATCGGAACGGCCAGCGCCGCGGCCAGCGAAACGATGCCGCGCACGCCAGTGAAGGCCAGCGCGAAGGGCCACTGCCAGGGAGGTGCAGGATCCTGACGCCCCACGGCGGGAATGAGCCGGCGCGGCAGATAGGTCGCGGGAAAGATCCAGATGAAGCGGGCCAGGATCACGACCAGGCTGAACACGGCCGCGGAAGTGGCCAGGTCGGTGAACGAGAATCCGCTCATGGCCCGGCCCAGTGTGCGCGCCTGCAAGCCGGTGATCAGGAACACCAGGCCCTCGATCAGGTAGACCAGCACATCCCAGAAAAAGATCCCCTGCAGGCGGGTCGCCGCACTGATCAGGAATACCCCGTTCCAGCTGACATACAACCCGGCCGTGACGGTGGCCAGGACGCCCGAGCCACCGAGATACTGGGGCGCCCAATAGGCGATGAACGGGGTCAGTATGGACAGCACGATCTCGACCTGCGGGTCGCGGACCCAGCGGCGCAGCCGCAGCATCACCCAGCCCACGGCCAGTCCCCACAGAATCTCTCCGGCTACGATCGCGGCAAACAGACCCGCCGCCTGGCTGAACGAGAACACACCGGCACCCACCGCCACCACGGCGAAGCGATACAGGATCAGGGCTGTCGCATCGTTAGCGAGCCCTTCGCCCTCCAGTATCACCAGCAGGCGTTTCGGCAGCTTCAGCCGGCGGGCGATCGATAAGGGTGCCATCGCGTCCGGCGGCGAGACGATGGCGCCCAGCACGAAGCCGACCGGCCAGGAAAATCCGAGGATCCAGTGTGCCGATGCCGCGGCCGCCACGGTCGTGAACACGACGCAGCCGACCGCCAGCAGCGAGATGGGGCGCAGGTTGGCGCGAAATTCACGCCAGCTCATGGCGACCGCGGAGGAATAGATGATCGGCGGCAGGACCAGCAGCAGCACCACTTCAGGTGCCAGCCTGACATCGGGCAGGCCCGGGATCAGGGCCAGGCCGATGCCCGCGAGGACCAGCAGGATGGCCGCGGGTATCTTCAGGCGTCGCGCGGCCACGCCGACGGCCGCAATCACGATGAACAGGAGCACCAGGATCTGGATCGTGCGGATCATCGTGACAGCATCCCTAGTCCTGCGGCAGGTCGAATACCAGGACCTCCGCCTGGCTGGCCGTGCTTAAGGCGAGCGCCTCCGTCCCTTGCAACTGGGCGCCATCGCCCGCCTGCAGCGCCTGCCCGTTGACGCTTAAGGCGCCGCGTGCGAGGTGCACGTAGCCCAGGCGGCCGGGAGCCAACGCGAGCGCCGCGGTTTCCGCTCCGTCGAACAGCCCGGCATACACTCGCGCGTCCTGGTGGATGCGGAGCGATTCTTCAGCGCCATCGGGCGAAGCCACCAGGCGCAGCCGGCCACGTCTTTCGGCCGCGCTCACGTGGCGCTGTTCGTACTCGGGTTCGATGCCGCGGACCTCGGGGATGATCCAGATCTGCAGGAAGTGCAGCGCGGCCGTCCTGGAGGGGTTGAACTCGCTGTGCGATACGCCGCGCCCGGCGCTCATGCGCTGCACGTCGCCCGGGCGGATGATGGATCCATTGCCGAGCGAATCGCGATGCTCGAGTTCTCCGTCCAGCACGTAGGAAATGATTTCCATGTCCTCGTGACGGTGGGGCGGGAAGCCGGCGCCCGCCTTGACGCGGTCTTCATTGATGACCCGGAGAGGGCCGAAGTGCACATGCCGCGGGTCGAGGTAGTCCGCGAAGGAAAAACTGTGCCAGGAATCGAGCCAGCCGTGCCGGGCGTGGCCGCGCTCGGCCGCCGGTCGCAGGCTGATCACGTCCGGCCCCTCACCGGCCCCTCAGCGGCTTTAGTGCTCGCTGCGGCCCGACGGTGTCTGTGCGGGGACCAGGTTGACCGAAACACTGAAGCGGCGGGCTTCGGCCGGCTGCAGCAGGCCGACACCCACCACCTGGCGCGTGATCTGTTCGCCGCGTTCATTGGCGATGGAGAGTATCACGCAGAACTCGCAGGGTTCATCCGGCTGCTTGTGCCGCACCGTGCCCTCGACCTGGAGCGCTGCGTAGCCCGTCGACGCCGCGGTAGGCGCCGGGAGGCTGAAGCGCAGATGATGCTGGCAGGCCGGGCAGATCCCGGCGCTGGCCAGCACGGTCGACTTGCAATGCGGGCAGGTGCGCGTCGCGCCAAGGGGCATGGGACGGACGGCGCTCACGAGACCACGCCGTTTCCTCTGTGTTCGACCCGAACCGTACCCGGCGCGGCGTCGGCCCAGCCAAATTCCACGTGACCGCGCATTCTCGAGCCGGCGGCGACCGTGATGGTGTCCGCCTTGACGTCGCCGATGATCACGCCCGTAGCGGTCACATCGATGTGCTTGGCGGCGATATTGCCCGTCAGCTCGCCGCTCACGGTGACCGTGGCCGCTTTCACCTCGCCCTGGTGCTTGGCGCCAGGCTCGATGCCCAGGTTGCCGTCAACCTGCACGTCGCCCTTGAAGGAACCGGCGATGCGCACATGGCCGGTGCCGCTGATCTTGCCCTCGATCGACAACCCGGAGGCGATCAGCGATTCGCGGACTTCGACCCGTTCCTTCGGGCGCGCGATCGGCGTGTTCTGGGTGCTCATGGCCTCGGGGGCGGGCCGCTCAATTCGCGGTGTGGATTCCACCACCGGCCGGGGGGTCATCGTGCCAGGCGCGGGCGCGGGTGTCGGTGCGGTCGGTTCTTTCCAGAGGGCCATGGGTATCCTCCCCTTGTATGTTTGGCCCGATACGGTATCTGATTTGCTCCAGAGGCGCGTGCTGTCTGGAACCGACGACAGAATGGCACCATAAGTGTGGGCAGGCGCTACTTGTGGCACTCTTTAAATGAGCCGCATGATGCGCGGACTGGAACGGAAATGACCACGGCTAGCAAGACAGCACAGACTGATACCGCTGCAGTGCCGCACCGCAAGTCACGGGCGGGGCTGAGACCTAAGCCATTGGCGTCTATAGGGGCCCTGGACGGCCTGGGCCCGCAGTCCGCGATTGAGAAGGCCAAGCTGGACTGGGAAAGCACGGCGGATGCCCTGGCGGCGCTGGTGTGTCTCCTCGGCCACAAGGGCCAGGTGATGCGTACCAACCGCGTGGTCGAAGACTGGGCCCTGGGCACCGTGGCGGGCGTCATCGGCAAGACGGCACACGCCCTGCTGCATCCGGGCTGCAGGATCCCGCGCTGCACGCTCAACGCGTTCTTCTCCAACGCCATGGGCGAGATCCGCCACGGCACGCGCCAGCAGTTCGAACTCCAGGAGCAGATCGGCGCGCGCTTCCTGCACTTCACGATCCGCCCGATGCGCCTGCGGCCCGGTACGGAAGCCGATCGCGGCGACCCGCGCGCGGTGCTGGTGGTCAGCGACTTAAGTGCCCTGTACCGGGCCCAGGATGCGCTCGAGCGGCTCAACTCGAGCCTGGAATCCCGGGTTCGTGTCCGTACCCAGGCCCTGGCGGACGCCAACCGTGACCTGCAAAACGAGATCATCCGCCGCGAACAGGCCGAGGTGGCCCTGCGCGCCTCGCGCAACGAACTGATGGCGCTGTCCGAGCAGCTCATCGGCGCACAGGAGGGGGAGCGCAAGCGTATCGCCGTGGAGCTGCACGATTCGGTCGGTCAGTCATTGAGCGCCGTCAAGTACACCCTGGAGCGCGGCCTGGAACTGCTCCGCCAGCCCAGGCGCGGCGATTCGGCCGCGGTCTTCGAGCTGGCGGTCCGGCGCATCCAGGAGACCGCCGAGGGCATCCGCGCGATCTCCATGAACCTGCGCCCAAAAATCCTCGACGATCTGGGGGCAGCCTCGGCGCTGCAGTGGTTCTGCCGCGATTTCGCCGAGATCTATCCTTCGATCGCCATCGTCACCGAGCTTTCGGTGGGCGATCGCGAGGTCCCGGACCGCCTCTCCACCGTGGTCTATCGCTGCGTGCAGGAACTGCTCAACAATGTCGCCAAGCACGCGGAGGCGCGTCATGTGCTGGTCAAGCTGTGGCTCGAGGAGGGGGTGCTGATGCTCCAGGTGCGCGATAACGGCGTCGGACTCGACCACGCGACGGCTGAATCCCGCCGCCACGGGTCGGGCCTCCGGAACCTGCGCGAACGGGCCCAGATGACCGGCGGAGTCTTCAGCATCACCATGGCGCCGGGCCGGGGCACCCTGGCGCAGCTGAGCTGGCGCCTGGAGGAGGGGGAACAGGCGAAGGCGTAGACCCCGGGGCGCTCGCCCCTCCGGGCAGGTCTTTCAGGGGGTCGCGGCGGGCGATTCCGTATACAACAGCATGTGATCGCCAATGACGATCCGGTCCTGCGGCATCAGGCAGTGCACACGGCGCCGGCGGCCGTTGACCAGGATCCCGTTGGTGCTGCCCATGTCCTCGACAAAACACTGGTCCGCGGTTGTGATGATCTGGCAATGCTGGCGGCTCACGAACGGACTGTTGAGCCGGATGTGAGCGTCCTCGGCGCGACCGACGATCAGGCGGCCGGGTTTGAGCGTCAGGCGGTCCACGAAGCGCCCGCTGTGCTGCACTTCGAGTTCCATCACGACGGTGCGGCCCACCGGGGCTATCTTGCTGGCGCCGGTCGGATCCAGCTGGGCGGTGGGCGTGCGCGCCGAAAACTCCACCCACTTCAGTTCCTGGACAGCGTCGCGGATTTCCGCCGTGCCCACGCGCGGGCTGTTATGCACTTCAGCCAGCGCCATGGCGTTGTCGCACAGCACGTTGATCAGCTGCGGCGTGCCGCCGGTATAGCGCAGGATCTCGTGCATCGTGTCCGCCTCGAACAGGGTGCGGCCGGCACTACCGGCCACGTGGAGGCGGAAATCGAGGTAACCCTCGATCTGTTCTGCCGTCAGTCGCGGCAGCTGGAGCGAGGCGAGCAGGTGAACCGGGACGCCCTGGGCCTCCAGGGCCGCGAGCGTTGAGAGCAGCGCGGATTCGCCCGCCAGCACGATGAAGGGGGCAGGGTGGCGCGCGGCGAGGACCAGCAGCTCGCGCAGCGTCCCGGCCGAGCAGCGATGGGCTTCGTCGACCAGGATGAGCACCGAGCGCCCGTGGCCATTCTCTTCCGCGACAAAGCGCGTCACCCGGGCGGTGGCTTCGCGGCCAGCGGGCTCCTGCGGCGGCAGGCCGAATTGCGTGGCCAGCGCCTCGATGAGCTCCTCGGGCGTGACGCTGGGCTGTTGTACCCGGGCCACCGTCATCGAGCCGAAGTTCTGCTGGGCGAGGGCGTGAAGCAGCGTCGTCTTGCCCACCCCGGCTTCACCGGTCAGGCAGGCCACCCCGTGGCCCGTAATCACCGCGGCGCGAAGCGATTCCAGGATCTGGCCCATTGCGCCGGCCTGGTACAGGAAATCAGGGTCGGGGCGCAGCCGGAACGGCAGCCGCTGGAGCTTGAACCACTCGGTATACATAGGGGCTGGATCCTTAAGCTTTGATCATACCGGCAGGATGGGGTCCGGTCTAAAACATGATTTAAATCACAATTTTGAGTGGCTAATGTAAAGTGTAAGAGCGTCAAATGAGACCCAGGCCGCAAGATCGCCTCAGGCATACCAACTTTGCCTACCTTACGGTGCGGGTAGGGACTCGTAGAGTGACCCAATGATGAATAGGTTCGTCACCACTGGGCTGGTTGTGGCGCTGGTCGCCCTTACCCCGGTGTGCCGGGCGGACATCTATGCCTATACCGACGCGGCGGGCACCACCCATTTTAGCAATGTACCGGACGACGCCCGCTACCGGCTCATCGTGCGCACCCCGCCAGTGGCGGTGGCGGGCGCTGAAACCCCGGACGCCCGGCGCGCTGCCAGCTGGCTGTCGCGCTCCACGGATTACGACGCGGCGATTGCACGCGCCGCCCAGACCGCCAATGTGCGCCCTGAGCTCGTGCGCGCCGTCATCGTGGTGGAATCGGGCTTCAATCCGCGCGCGATCTCACGGCGCGGTGCGATCGGTTTGATGCAGCTGCTGCCGACAACCGCCCGGCGCTACGGTGCCTTTAACGCCTTTGATCCGGAACAGAATATTCGTGCCGGAGCGCTGTACCTCTCCGATCTGATCGCCCGCTTTGGTGAGAAGAAGCTCGAGCTGGTCCTGGCGGCGTACAACGCCGGCGAGAATGCCGTGGAAAAGTACGGGCGGCACGTTCCGCCTTACCGCGAAACCCGCGCGTACGTGCCCAATGTGCTGAAGATGTACGAGGCCCTGCGGGCCCAGACCCTGCTGGCCGCGGCGAACACCACCTCATGAAACGTACACGTGGCTTCACCCTGCTGGAGCTGCTGGTGGTCATGGTGATCATCGGCTTGCTTGCCGGCTTCGTCGCGCCGCGCTACTTCGCGCAGGTGGGCAAGTCGCAGGTCAAGGCGGCCCGGGCGCAGATCGACGCGCTCGACAAGGCGCTCGAGCAGTACCGCATCGATGTCGGGCACCTGCCGACCACGGAGCAGGGCCTCGTGGCGCTGAACACGCAGCCCCAGGGTGAACAGAACTGGGCGGGCCCGTACCTCAAGAAAGACGTGCCCCTCGATCCCTGGGGCAATCCCTACCTGTACGCCGAGCCCGGCACGCACAACAACGATTACGATCTGATGTCCTACGGCAAGGACGGCAGGGCAGGCGGGACGGGTGAGAACGCTGACCTGGGGAACTGGTAGCCATGCGCTTCAGGGTCAAGGCCATGGGCGGCAGTCAGGATGTGCTGTCCTATGTGCTCGATGCCATCGACGAAGCGGACGCGCGCCGCCAGGTGGCCGGTGCGGGCCTGGCCTTCATCTCTATCGCGCGCGAGCGCAGTTTCAAGTTTGGGGGCCGCGCCACCCGCATTGCGCTGGTGACCTTCAGCCAGGAGCTGGTCGCGCTGCTCGATGCCGGCTTGTCGCTGGTCGAATCGATCGAGACTCTGGGCGAAAAGGAAGCGAGCGCGCCCGTCCGGCGTACGCTCGATCAGGTGCTGCTGCGATTGCGCGAGGGCCAGACGCTCGGCACGGCGCTCGCTGAGCACCCGCAGAGTTTTCCGACCCTGTATGTCGCCACGGTGCGCGCCGCTGAGCGCACCGGTGCGCTGCGCGAGGCGCTCACGCGCTACGTCGCCTACCAGCAGCAGGTGGACGTGCTGCGCAAGAGCCTCATCAACGCCTCGATCTATCCGGCGGTGCTGTGCGTGGCCGGTCTCCTGGTCGTGGCCTTCCTGATGGGCTATGTCGTGCCGCGCTTCAGTTCCATCTATGAGGACCTGGGGAGCGAGCTGCCCTTCGCCTCGCGCATGCTGATGCACTGGGGCCAGTTTCTCGACGCCCATGGCTACGCGGTCGCGCTGGGCGCGATCGCCGCGGTCGCCGGCATCGCCTATGCCTTCACGCGGCCGACCGTGAGAGCGGCCATCGGCGCGCGCATCGCGCGCATTCCGGCGCTCGGCAGCCGACTCCACATTTATCAGCTGGCGCGCCTGTATCGCACCGTCGGCATGCTGCAGCGGGGCGGCACCCCGATGGTGACAGCGATGCGCATGTCGGCCGGACTCCTGTCCGCGAACCTGCGGCCCGCTTTTGCCAGCGCCACGCAGGCGGTGCGCGAGGGCCGCTCGATGGGCGATGCCATGGAGCAATTCGGGCTGACGACACCGGTTGCCGCACGCATGCTGCGCGTCGGTGAGCGCAGCGGCAACATGGGTGAGATGATGGAGCGGATCGCCGCCTTTTACGATGAGGAGCTCTCGCGCTGGGTCAATCTGGCGACCCGCCTGATTGAACCCGCCCTGATGAGCCTCATCGGCATCATCATCGGCGTGATCGTGGTGCTGATGTACTTCCCGATCTTCGAGCTGGCCGGGAGCATCAAGTGAACGCGGTCATCGGCAAGGAAAGTGCCGTCGGCCTGCATGATGCGCTGCTGACGGCCGCCGTCACCCAGACGCAGACCAGTGGCCGCTCCACGCTCGACTATCTTGAAGAGCACTCGGGCCTCGGTCCGGTGGAACTCACCGCGGCGCTGGCCGAGGCTTTTGACTATCGCATGCTGACGCGCGATGACCTGGCGCGCCTGGAGCCCGCGTTTGACCTGCTCGCCCCGGCGGAGGCCACGCGGCGCGGGTGCCTGCTGGCGCGCAGCGGCCGGAAACTCCTGGCCGTCATCGCCGACCCCTTCGATGCCGACACCCGCAGCTGGCTGGAAGTCCGCGTGCCGCAGACCCTCGAATGGGTGCTGGCGCCGCGGGCCGAAATCGCCAGCTATATTTCGCGTCACGAACAGTCCCTCCGCGCGCTCGACTCCGCCGTGGCGGGCAGCAGCTCGGAAGGATCGGCGAACGGTGCCGTCGACAATCTCTCGCTGGCCTCGATCAGCCAGGACTCCAGTCCGATCGTCAAGCTGGTGCACTCGACGCTGTACGACGCGCTGCGCGCCGGAGCGAGCGACGTGCATCTCGAGACGCTCGCCAACGGGCTGGTCGTGCGCTACCGCATCGACGGCGTCCTGGTGCAGATGGCTTCCGTGACGGGCGCGGAGGTGTCCGAACAGGTCATCTCGCGCATCAAGGTCATGGCCGAGCTCGACATCTCCGAGCGGCGCGTGCCGCAGGACGGACGCTTCAAGGTCGCGATCGACGGACGCGCCATCGATTTTCGTGTCTCTATCATTCCCAGCGTCTTTGGAGAAGACGCGGTGCTGCGCATACTCGACAAGCAGTCGCTCACCGAGAAGGTGCACGGACTGACGCTCGACTCCCTGGGGTTCGATTCCGAAACGGTGAGCCAGTTGCGCCGGCTCAGCACCTTGCCTTACGGCATGTTGCTGGTCACAGGTCCAACCGGCAGTGGCAAGACCACGACGCTGTACGCCGCCATTTCGGAGACACAAACGGGTCAGGACAAGATCGTAACGATCGAAGACCCGGTCGAATACCAGCTGCCAGGGGTTTTGCAGATCCCGGTCAATGAGAAGAAAGGCTTGACCTTCGCGCGGGGTTTGCGTTCTATTTTGCGTCACGACCCGGACAAGATCATGGTAGGCGAAATCCGCGATCCTGAAACGGCGCAGATCGCCATCCAATCGGCCCTGACCGGCCACCTGGTGTTCACTACGGTGCACGCCAACAATGTATTCGACGTGATGGGGCGTTTCGTGCACATGGGCGTCGACAGCTACAGCTTCGTCGCGGCACTGAGCGCCATCCTGGCCCAGCGCCTGGTGCGCATCGTGTGCGAGCAATGCGCCGACACCTACACCCCCTCGCGCCGCCTGCTCGAGGAATCGCAGCTGGAAGTGTCCAGCCACGCCGCCTACGAGTTTCGCGTGGGCAGAGGCTGCAAGCATTGCCGCGGCACCGGCTATCGGGGCCGCAAGGCCGTGGGCGAACTGCTGGTGCTCAACGATGAGATCCGCGAGGCCATTATCGCCCGCGCCCCGGTGCGGCAGCTCAAGGAGCTGGCGCAACGGTCCGGAGTGCGCCTGATACGCCAGTCGGCGCTCGAACTGGTCCGGAGAGGCGAAACGACGCTCGAGGAGGTGAATCGTGTCACCACTATGGCGTGATGAGATCGGCCTATTCCTGGCGCCGCACAAGCTGGCGCTGACCCGCATGGCCCGCGGCGTGCGGCCCCGGAGCGCTGGCGAAGTGGCCTGGACGAACGATATCGTGGAGGACACGCACTGGGCCGCGCCGCTCACGGCGCTCGATGGCCTGCTCGCGAAGCGTGAATGGCAGGGGGCCGTGGCCCGGATCGTGATCTCCGACCAGTGGGTGCGCTACGCGATCGTGCCGTACTCGGCAGCTTTGAGCGGCGAAGAGGAGCGGCTGACGCACGCCCGTCACGTGCTCACGGGCATCTATGGAGAAGTGGTCAGTCACTGGACCGTCACGCTGAGCGACAGCCGGCCGGGATCACCGCAGGTCGCCTGCGCGCTGCCGGCAAATCTGCTCGAGGAGCTGCAACTGGTGCTCACGCGCCACCGCGTGCCCCTCCGTTCGCTCCAGCCGCAGCTGGTGTCGGCCTACAATCACTGGCGCGGCAAGCTGCCTGATGGCGGCGCCTGGTTCGTGTCCATCGAGCAGGGGTCGCTGGCCGCCGCGCGCCTGGCGCCGGGCGGATGGGATCGGGTGCACAGTGTGCGCATCGGCGCGGACTGGACCGTGGAACTGCGCCGGCTGCAGACCTTCGGGCGCCTCGCCAGCACCACGGCGCAGGAAGGCCGCGTCTATGTGGACGCGCCGGCGGCGCTGCGGATCGCGGCCGGCACCAGCGGCGCGGACCTGGTCTGGCTCGATGAGGAACTCGCGGGCGATTCTACCGCGGGCAAGCTTGAATTCATGCGCAGGCACCAGGCATGAGCGCGCCACGACTGCTGCTCGATTTTTCCGGCAGGCGCTCACGCGGCGGGCCGGTGGGCGTGGCGGTGGCCGTGCTCGGCACGCTGTTCCTGATGGGCGTCCTGGCGCAGCAGCATGCCCTGGACAATCAGCGCGCCGGCCTCGAAATGCGCCGTGCGGCGCTCTTAGGGGCCCACCACCGCGCGCAGAGCACCGATTCGATCACCGGACTGAATGCGCAGGATGCGACCAAGACGGTGCGTGCCCTGGCCGCGCCCTGGTCGCAACTGCTCGCGGAGCTCGAGACGGCCAGCGGAGATACCGCCGGCAACGTAGCCGTGCTCGCCATCGAGCCGGATCAGGCCAAGCATCGGGTGCGGGTGACCGCCGAGGCGCGCTCCCTGGAACTCGCGCTCGCCTATGTGCAGCGGCTGCGCAAGACCGCGGTGCTGCGCTTCCCGATGCTCGACAGCCATGAACTTCGGAGCGACGACAAGGATCATCCGGTGCGCTTCCAGATCTCGGCCGACTGGACCGATGCGTCATGAGCGCGCCGCACAACGCATCCGGCGCGCACCGGGAGCTGGCGGCCCCCGCCGTCACGCCGCCGGCACCGCCGGTCCCGCAGGTACAGGCGCCCGAGCTGGCCCGGACGGCCGCGGGCGTGCCCGCCGCGGCAACGGGAACGGCTGCCCTGCAACGCCTCCAGAACACCGCCTCGCGCTCGCTGGCCGAGGTCGCGTATCGCATCCGGCGCCTGGGCCTGGCCGCCACAGCGGGCATCGCCGCGGTGGTACTGGCCGCGACGCTGTTCGTAGCCAATAATCTGCCGCAGAGCGCGGCCGTCGCGGCGCTCAAGGGCCAGCTGCTGCGGCTGACAGCCGCCGGGCCGGCCGCTCCGGCCGCGGCACCGGGCGCTGTGAGCCTGGCTTCGCTCCCGCCGCGCGGCGACGCGCCCGGCGTGGTGGCCAAGATCCTGGAGGAGGCCAACGCCTCGAGCGTGCCGCTGCCGCGGGGCCAATACGAATATGTGCCGGCGCGCGATGGCGTCGCCGCCCGCTACCGGATGACCTTCCCCTTGCACGCGAGTTATCCGGCCATTCGTGAGTTCATGGATCGGACGCTACTGGCGCTACCGGCGGTCGCCGTCGACGGACTGCGCATTGAGCGCAAAAACGTCGGCGATGATACGGTCGATGCCGAACTCAAGCTTTCGGCCTACGTGCGGAGTGAGGAGTAATGGTGCATACCACGCGGCTCAAGGTGCTGTTCGCGGTGGCCGCCGCGATTGGCATTTACATAGTGGTCTCGCGCCCCGATCCGGGCGCGACGACGGCGGCGCCGGCCAGTTCGGCCGCCCGCGGCGAGGCGGACACGCTGCCCGCCAGTGCGACGCACGGCACGGCTCGAGCCAGCAACCCGGACAACGGCAACCTTCTGACGCGGCTTGCCCATCGCGTCGCCTCGAGCAAGACGGTCGCCTCGTTGTTCCACACCCAATCCTGGTACGTGGCGCCACCCGCGCCGCCGCCGGCGCCCGTGGTGGCGGTCGCGCCGCCACCGCCGACCGCGCCGCCCCTGCCGTTCACCGTGATGGGCAGCTATGCTCGCCCCGGTGATTCCACGGTTTATTTCCTGACGCGCGGCGATCGCGTCTTCGATGTGCACGTCGGCGATACCATCGACAACACCTACAGCGTGGACAGCGCGGCCAATGGCCAGCTGCAGCTCACCTACAAGCCCCTGAACATCCAACAGACATTGCCGCTGGGAGGCTCATAGTGAATTTGAATCTCGGCAGGCTGGGTGTCGCCCTGGCCGCGGCGGTGCTGCTCGTCTCCTGCGCCAGCTCCCGGGTGCATCAGCAGGGGCTGGATGCCATCGAGCAGGGCCAGTACGAGGTCGGTCTGCAGAAGCTCGAGCAGGCGGTGGCCAGCGACCCCGGCAATCTCGCCTACAAACTCGATCTGAAGGGCCGTCACGACGAGGCCGTGCAGAAGCTGATCGCCGAGGCCGATCGCGCGCGCGCGGCGGGCGATGCCCACGCCGCCGTGGCGACCTACCAGCGCGTGCTCGCGATCGAGAGCGGCAACAACCGTGCCACCAAGGGCCTCGAGGGCGTCGAGGCCGATATGCGCCATGCGCAGCAGGTGACTGAGGCGCAAAATGACCTGCAGGGCGGTGAATTCGATCAGGCGGGCGCACTGCTGCGCAGCGTCCTGAGCGAGGACCCGGGCTACGCCCCGGCGGTGGCGTTGCGCGCCAGGGTGGATGCGGCCCGCGGGCCGGTCACCGTCACCCCGCGCCTGCGCACACGCGACAATCGCCCGGTCACGCTGCAGTTCCGGGACGCGCAGACCAAGATGGTCTTCGAGGTGCTGTCGCGCCAGACCGGCATCAACTTCATCTTTGACAAGGACGTGAAGAGCGACAGCAAGACCACCATCTTTGTCCAGGACGTGCCGATCGAGCAGGCCATCGACCTGGTGCTCGGCCAGAACCAGCTCGCGCGCCAGGTGCTCTCCGAGAACATGGTGCTGATCTATCCGAATACGGATGCGAAGCAGAAAGACTACCAGGACCAGATCGTCCGGACCTTTTATCTGAACACGGCCGCGCCGAAGGATGTCGAGAGCCTGCTCAAGACGGTGCTGGACGCCAAGACGCTGGTGATCAACGAGCGGGCCAACGCGATCGTCATGCGCGATACCCCCGAAGTGGTGCGGATGGCCGAGAAGCTGGTGGCTTCCGTGGACCTCGTGGAGCCCGAAGTCATGATGGAAGTGGAAGTACTCGAAATCACGCGCACCCGCATGCAGCAGCTGGGCATCACCTATCCGTCATCGGCCAAGTTTTCGACTCCCAGCGGGCTGGTGGTCAACGACCTCTCGAAGCAGAGCGGCTCGACCATCACGGTCTCTCCGCTCACGGTCACGGTTGATGCTCTCAAGACCACCGGCAATTCCAATGTGCTGGCGAGCCCCAGGATCCGCGCACGCAACAAGGAGAAAGCCAAGGTCTTGATCGGCAGCCGTGTGCCGGTGATCACCACGGCGGTCAGTTCCGCGGGTATCGGGCAGACCTCGATTGCCAACACGCAGGTGCAGTACCTCGATGTCGGCCTGACCCTGGAAGTTGAGCCGACGATTTATGCCGACAACGATGTGGCGATCAAGATGCAGCTTGAGGTCAGCTCGATCGTCAATACGATCAACGTGGGTGAGACTCGGGCCTATGAGATCGGGACACGCAATGTCTCGACCCTGCTGCAGCTCAAGGACGGCGAGACGCAGATCCTCGCTGGCCTGATCAAGGACAGCGACACGCACAGCGCCTCGAAGGTACCGGGCCTGGGCGATATACCCATCGTGGGCCGCCTGTTTGCGGATCACAACACCGATAAGGAAAAGACCGAAATAGTCCTTTCCATCACCCCGCGCATCATCCGCGCCAAGGCTCGCCCCTCGAGCGATACCACCGAATTCTGGTACGGCACGCAATCGCGCAGCGGCATGGCGCCGCTTGGCTCCGCGCCGGCTCCGAGCAGTGGCCGGAGCTCTGGCGGCACGGGTGTCCCGGCGCCCGCTGCCACCGGTGCGGCGATGCCTGCGGGTACCGCGATGCCTGCGGGTGCGGAAACGAACGCACCGGCCCAGCACGCGCCGACCAATGTCGACACCCTCGGTGGCAGCGGCACGGGCACGGTGACCGGCGGCGCGGGCGGCATGCCCGTGTCACCGGGATCAACCGCGCCTTCGCCGCGCCTCGCGGCCCTGCAGGGCATTACCGATGTGCCTTCAGCCAAGACCAGCGACAGCGATGGTCCGCCACCGCACCCGACCGCGACCATCAACGGGCCATCGGAAGTCAAGGTGGGCGATGAATTCACGGTGACGTTGCAGATGCAGACCGACCAGAACATGGGGCGGGTGCGCGCACAGTTGCGTTTCGAGAGTGCGGCGTTCCAGCTGCTGGCAGGCGATCCGGGCTCCATGGTGCCGGACTCCAGCGGCGCCAAGGTTGTGGGCCGGCCAGGCGGCGCGCAGCTGGATGTCACCTCGACCGATCAGCCGCTTAGCGGCAGCGGGGACCTGATCGTTTTAAAGCTCAAGGCGCTGCAGGCGCGCCCAAAGACGGCCATCGCGGCGCAGATCTCGGCAATGGGCAGTAGCGGTGTCATCGTCGGCTCGGCCACACCCACGCCGCTGACGATCTCCGTGAGCAACTGAAGAAGGCCCGCACCGTGGCCCTTCTGGCGCGCCATCGCGGCTTCACGCTTATCGAGCTGGTGATCACGGTGGCGATCATCGGATTGCTCGCCAGTGCGGCACTGCCGCTGGCCAGCATGGCCATCCAGCGTGAAAAAGAGAGCGAGCTGCGCGCGGCACTGCGTGACATCCGCAGTGGCATCGACGCCTACAAGGATGCCGCCGAGCGCGGCAATATTGCCGTCGATGCCGATGCCTCGGGTTATCCGCCCGATCTGCGGGTGTTGTACGCGGGCGTCGAGGACGCCCGCAGCCCTGACAAGGCCATGATCTATTTCATGCGCAGGCTTCCTCGCGACCCATTTTTTCCGGATGGCACGGCCGTGGCCGAGGCCACCTGGGGGCTGCGCAGCTATGCGAGCCCGCCCGAGGCCCCGCAACCGGGCGTCGATGTTTTCGACGTCTATTCACTGGCGCCCGGTAAGGGACTCAATGGGGTGCCCTACCATGACTGGTAGCGGGCGCCCGCGCGGCTTCACCCTGATCGAGTTGCTGGTGGTGATGAGCATCATCGCGGTGCTGCTCACCATTGCCGTACCGCGCTATTTCAAAACGCTCGAGCATTCGCGCGAGACCGTGCTACGCCAGGACCTGAGCGTCATGCGCGAGGCGATCGACAAGCACCTCGGCGACTACGGCCAGTACCCCGATTCGATCGGCGCGCTGGTGGAGCGTCATTATATACGCGCCGTACCCATCGATCCGATCACCAAGTCGGCGGACGGCTGGCTCGTGGTGGTCTCCGATGACGCCGACCACCCCGGGATTCGCGATGTGCACAGCGCCGCCGAGGGTCTCGGCAGTGATGGCACACCGTACAAGGAGTGGTAGAGCTGTGGGCGCGGTTGTGCCACGATGCGGCGCGCGAAGGAAGGGGGCTGGATTCACCTATATCGGCCTGCTGTTCGCGATCGCGATAATCGGCATCACGCTGGCGACGGTCGGCGTCGTCTGGAGCACGCAGATCAGGCGCGACAAGGAAGTTGAGCTGCTGTGGATCGGGGATCAGTACCGCACCGCGATCGGCCGCTATCGCGCGAGCGGGGGACAGTATCCGCAGGCGCTCACGGACTTGCTCGAGGACAAGCGCTTCCCGGTTGCGCGCCGGTATCTGCGCAAGCTATTCACCGACCCGATGACCGGGGCGGTGGACTGGCAACTCATCCAGGCGCCGGCCGGCGGGATCCTGGGCATTGCGAGCAGCTCACAGGGCAAGCCGATCAAGGTTTCCGGCTTCGCGCTCGCCGACGCGGCCTTTGAAAAGATGCAGTGCTACTGCGACTGGAAATTTGTCTACGCGGGGCGCTTCCACCGCAATCGGCGCTTGTCCACGCCCACGCCTGCGCCCGCGAGCACACCCTGAATTCCCTTTGATCTCTTTCTACACTTAACGGAATTCCCATGTACAAACGCTATGCCCCGTGGCTCCACCGAATAATCGCGCCTCTCGTGCTGGCGTTGGGGGCCCCAGTGATACTGGCCCAGGCTCCACCTACACCATCGCCGGCGCCCGCACCTGCGACTACGCCGGCGCCCGCACCTGCCGCTGAAGCTGCGGCGCCAGGCGCTGCCCCAGTCGCACCGGTCATGGACGAGGCGTCCAGCTACAGCATCGGACTGGTGCTTGGCACTCAGCTGCGCAGCAGCGGGCTCGATGAGACCCTGCTTCTGGATGCGGTGATGCACGGCTTCAAGGACGGCCTCAGTGGCAAACCGCTTGATCCTCAGGATAAGGATCGGGCAATGCAGTTAATGCGTGCTGGACGCGATGCCGCGGCCGCCCGCAACCGCGCCACGGCGCACGATTTCCTGGCGAAGAACAGCACGGCCGCAGGGATAACCAGCACGGCCTCCGGTCTGCAATATCAGGTGTTTGATGCGGGCAATGCCAAGGCGGCCTCACCGACGCTGACGGATCGCGTTACGGTGAACTATCGTGGCCGCCTGATCGATGGCACTGAGTTCGACAACTCAGACAAGCACGCACAGGCGGCGACCTTTGGCCTGAACGGCATCATCAAGGGCTGGCGCGAGGGGATCCAGCTGATGAAACCGGGTGCGAAGTGGCGCTTGTTCGTTCCGCCCGAGCTGGGCTACGACCTGAATGCACCGCCGGGTATTCCGCCGGGTTCATTGCTGATCTTCGACGTCGAGCTGCTCAAGGTTGAGCCGCCCGGCGTCATGAGTCCGCAAGCACCCAAGGACAAGAAGGGGGCCGTGCCCGTGGCGCCCAGGAAGCCTGCGTCCGTGAAGGCCCCAGCCGCCCCCACTGCCGCCCAGTAGGGCAGGGGCTAGGGCACGATCCAGTCGCTCGCGGCGGTGAGCTTGGTGCCGGAATCCCCGGTGAGGCGAACGATATAGCCGCCCTTCGAAGCGAAGCGCTGCCCGGGTGCGAGCGCCAGGCGCGGGTAGTAGCCGGTGATGACGCGGTGCTCGAGCATGTTCTCGATGCGCTCGATCAAGTAATCGCGCACGAAGGCATCGGCCATGTGATTGAGGGTTTCGGAGAGCAGTCCACAGGCGAGAAAAGTGTCGGCCTGCATCTGCACATCGGTCACCGGGATCTTGCGGATGCGAAACCAGCCGAGGGGGTAGTCGACCCGGATGCGGCGCTTGTCAGGCAGGTCAAACGGGTAGGCGATGCGTGTCGTGGTGCGCCAGGCGCTCGGGAGCGGGGCATTCTCGAGCCCCCCCATCAGGCCCGAGATCCAGACCTGGGCGGCCTTTGCGGGCCTGGCGTTCAATGCGCCGAGATCTGTAGGCCGCAGCCACAGTACCAGGCCGTCGGCCGGGCCGATGTCGGCCAATGCCGCGGAGAGTCCGCCGGCGGTCCCCTCGAGTGGGCGATTGACCACCGTCATGCGGGCAGCGCGCGCGCTGACTTCGAGCGTCCGGGCCGCCGCACCGCCAATATCGCCCGTCCGATACACCTGCACCAGGCGGTGAATCGCGGGGCGCGCGTCGCGATCCTGCAGCTGATGGGCAATCAGCCCGGCTTCCAGCAGCACACCCTTGGAGAAGTACAGCGTGTGGAAATCGCTCTCCGCGACGACCGGCAGCTGTACGTTCGGGAACAGGCACGGCAGCGCCGCCTGCTCACAGAAATGATGGACGGGAGCCCAGTTGCGTCCGCCGAGGCCCGATATGACGGCAAACACCGGCTGCGTGGCCAGAAAGTGTTGCAGCTGGCTCTCCCAGGTATCGGGCGGACCCTCGAGTTCCCACACGTGCAGGTTCCAGTGACGCGTCACCATGAACATCTGCTTGCGATAGCTGTACATCCGCGGGCTGGCGAAGCGCGCATTCGCGTTCTTTTCGGCGAAGTAGTCGTTGAGCACCGCCAGCATGGCATCGCGCTTCACAGGATCGGCGTCGGGCGTCACGATCGTCGCAAACTCGAGCACGGTGTCGCCGACGCCGGGGACCGATTTTGCCGAGAGACTCCTGAGGTACGCGATCAGCGCGGCCATCGACGCGTCGTCCAGCGCAAAGCGCGGCATCAGCACGCTGAGCGGTTTGCCGTCCACGCCGATGCCCTCGCGGATGGCGCGCGCCAGAGTCTTGTCCGTGTACGGTTCGCGGTTTGGTCGTGCACCCTCGATGAAAGGCAGGTCCCGGACCTGGCGGTTTTCAGTGTTGGCGTGGTACAGGAACTGGCCGGTAATAGGCGGAATGAAGCCGCGTCCTTCCGCCGACCCCAGCCCACTGCGACGGTGGCAGTTCACGCAAGCGGCATCAATGCCCGTCGCATGCACGCCGCCCGACCGCTCGCCCTTCAACAGCGTACCTGCGGGCAGCCGGCCGAAGCGATAGATATTTTCGCCGATCGTGACTGAGGCGGAGGGCGCCGCGACGGGCGCGCGCCTGTGTGCCGCGCTCAGAGGGAGAGGTGCCGCCGCCAGGATGGCTACGGCGCATACCACTCGCAGCGCGGGCGCCATGGGCACGGCGCCTACGGGCTAAACGCGCTCATCGAGCGGCGAGCAGGTCGTGGTAATGCGTCAGCAATTCGTCGGGCGTGACGAAGCCATCGATCCGCATCCACGCTTTCCCGGGTGCCGCGCGCATCAGCGTTACGGGCGTGTGGCTCATTTTGTCGGACCAGTTTACGCCAAAGGCCTGCAGTGTAGTGGTGGTTGCCTGCAGAGTGCCGGTGTAATGCGACCAGCCGGGGCCGGCGCGGAATTTCTTCGCATATGCGCGCAGGCGGGCGGGCGTATCCTGCTCAGGATCGATGGAGATCGAGACCAGGTGCGCATCCTTGCGGTAAGCGCCCAGCTTGGTCTGAAACTGCGAGAACGTGCCGCTGGATAGCGGGCAAATAGTTTCGCAAGTCGTATAGATGAAATTCATTACTACCGGACGGCCGTCATCCAGCTCCTTCGGGAGCGATACCGTCTTGCCGTCTGCCCGCACCAGCTGGGTGGCCGGTACTTTGTAGTCGATCCAGGAAACGCTCACCCGATCCTTGGCCTCATGCACGTGCATGGTTTCCGGTCCCGCGGCCTCATCCGTATCGGCGCTAAAGGCGCACGGCGAGTTCACCGCAAGAAGGCTACCGGCCAGCATCAAAAATCGTCTCATCGGTCCACTCCTGATCAAGTCTCCGGGCACCTTCAGCCCCTAATTCATGCACTTTGCAGCGCAATCGGCGTCAACCCCTACCATGCTGCATGGTGATCCGCTGGTCAAGGTAGTGAGTCACCCCGTCTCTTGACTTAACTCCAAAACTACAGGGTTCTACCCACCCCATCGGCAGCATGTCCCGACTACGGTTCTGGCTGCAATCGATGCATCCTGCGCACCAAGGACAAATCCGACCAGGGTGTTCAGTGACTGTTAGGGAGGCCCGCCAGGCGCTCTTCAAGAAGGCCGGCGAATCAGTATCGAAAAGTTAGCCAAAAACGCTTTAGACGCCGGTCGCCAGGTTTCCCAGGTGGAACCCGGCCGCGTAACTGCCGCAACAGGGCAGGCGCGCGAGTTGTTCGGATCACCAGGATTTGATTGCTGTGCGCGCCAGAAGTTCGGGACGGAGGCAATTTATGATTAACAAGCGACTTATCGGGGGCGGCATTGCCGCAATGTTGCTGGCCTTGATTACGCTGCCCGCGGCGGCGCAGTCGTTCCAGGTCCAGTGCCCTACCACCACCACCACCCACCCGGTGGCGGCCGACGTGGAGCCGGAGTACACCGACGCGAACGGTTTCAATGGCGCGATCAAGTGTCAACAGATCTCAGGCGGCGATGGTTTCGCCACCATGGGTGACGGCACCCAGACCTACATGTTCTCCTTCGGTCCCCTCTCGGGACTACACGATATGGCCAACGGCCAGCCCGGTACGCAGTTTCCGGGTGTCTTCAATACGGTCGCACCAGCTCTGTTGCCCGGCGACCCCGCCACGGCCGACGGCGCCACCGGCGGCCTTGTGTACAACCAGGGCACTCCTGGGACCTTTACCTATAACGGCGCTGTGGGCCTGGCCCCCAATGCAGACAGCATCGCGAATGGCAGTTGCGCCGCCCCTTGCCTTGACGGTCACGTTGACCCGCGCCCGATCATGGATGTGGGCGTGATGAACGGCAACATCCCGGCCCCCCTGATGGCCATCGACGAGGACGACGAATTCTTCCTGACGCTGACCAATGTCGGCCAGGTGATGCGCCCCGACCTGTTCGAGCAGCACACGGTTCACTTCCACGGTTATCCGAATGCCTCCGCGTTCTACGACGGCGTACCGGACGCCTCGGTGGCCATCAACATCGGCGCCAGCTTCACCTACTACTACCTGTCCCCGGACGCCGGCACCTACTTCTGGCACTGCCACATTACGCCTCCTGAGCATCTGCAGATGGGCATGGTCGGGCAGCTCTATGTACGCCCGCGCCAGAATCGCGTTCCAAACGGCGTGTCGCTGTACAGCGCCTTGCAGACTCAGCAGGGGAATCTGCGTACCCGCTGCGACTCGTCCGACATCCTTTGCAGCAATCCACTGCCTGCGGTGGACACGGGCGCGACCGCCACCGGCGTGAAGTACGCCTACAACGATGGTGACGGCACGACGGCCTATGATGTCGAGATTCCGCTCCAGATTCACGGCTTCGATCCTAACTTCCATTTCGTCGGCATGACCTTCAACCCGGAGAACTTCACGGGCATGAAGGACAAGTACTTCCTGCTCAACGGCCGGAGCTATCCCGACACCGTGACGCCGGGACCGATCGCGACGCAGTCGACGGATGGCGTGATGCATTACTCGCAGCCGCTGCCGGCAATCATCACTCTTACGTCGGGCCAGAAGGCCCTCCTGCGCATCAGCGATCTGGACGTGACCGAGTACCAGACGCTGGCCTCGCAGGGCATCCCGATGACGGTGATCGGCTACAACGCCAAGTTGCTGCGCGATCAGGCCGGCAACAACCTCTACTACAAGACCAACTCGATCACCCTGGCAGGTGGCGAATCGCTGGACGTGATCCTGGACACCACCGGAATTCCGGCGGGCACCTACTACCTCTACACCCCGAATCTGGACCACCTGTCGAATGACGCCGAGAACTTCGGTGGCCTGATGACCGAAGTCCACGTCCTTTAAGGGAGAGCAGCAATGAGCTCAATCGACATGAAGAAGGCGATCTCGACAGCACAGCTGGTTCCGGTCGCGCTCGCGATGGTGGGCCTGCTGCTCACGACTGCGGCACCTGCTGCGGTTCCCGGGATAACCGGTCCAACGTTCAATCTGGTGGCGACACCGGAGTTCGTCACCCAACCTGACGGGAATTTCGTCTATTCCTGGGGGTACGGGTGCGACGCCCTGAATCCGCCGGCCGCCTTTGTCCCGGCCAATGTCTCTGCCTCCGGCACGTGCTCCGCGATGCAGGTGCCAGGGCCGACGCTGATCGTCACCGAAGGCCAGACGGTCACGGTAAACCTGACGAATAACCTGCCGACTTCGGCGGGCAATACTTCGATTCTGTTCCCGGGTTTTACGCTGACTTCAGCGACGGGTGCTCAAGGCCTGCTGACGAAGGAGGCCGCACCTGGTTTGACGGCGCAGTACCAATTCACTGCAACAACGCCGGGAACCCACACCTATTACAGCGGCACGCAGGGCGACCTGCAGATCGACATGGGGCTGTACGGAGCAATCATCGTCCTGCCCAATAACGTCCCCGCCGCCTGCGATGCGGGCGTGCACGCCTCGAACGTGACCGCCCAGGCCGCCAGTTCAGTGCACACCGTGGCCGAGCTTGACAATCGGCTGGCGCACGCCGCCTACGACCACGCGGGTACCTGCTACGACCGGGAATACCTGTTCCAGTTCTCCGAGATGGACCTGCGGATGCACCGCGAAGCGGAAGAGCAGGTGGCGGCCTGCGGAGCCACCGCCGGATGTACCCTGCACGTGGCGACCGAGCCCTACTTTCCCACGTATTTCATGATCAACGGCCGCTCGATGCCCGACAACATGGACGGGGCCTACGTGCCGCAGTATCCGCACCAGCCGTACAACGGCAACCCGCACATGCACCCGGGCGAGCTCACGCTGCTGCGTATCATCGGCACGGGTCGCTGGCAGCATCCGTTCCACGAGCACGGCAACCACGTTCGTATCCTGGCGCGCGACGGCAACCTGATCCTCAGCCAGTCCGATGTGAACAGTCTCGCTGGCCCGCTGCTCTTTACCACCACGACGACGCCCGGTGTAACCATGGACGGGATCTTCGAGTGGACCGGCAAGGGTGTGAACTGGGATGTGTACGGACACAATCCTGCCTCCGGTGACACCAATGCGAAGCTGCCGTGCGACGCCGATTCCAACGGTTACAACACGGCACATCCCACGGCGATCAATTATTTCGAGTGGTGCCAGGACCACAATAAGCCGCTGCAGAAGGCTCCGTTTGGAGACGTCGGCGGCGGTGGCCCCGTGACTCTGCCCGACCCGACTCTTTTCGCCCTCGGCGCCTGGTGGGGCGGCAGCCCCTACCTGGGGCCCAACGCGACCACGCGCGCCGTAGGCTCGACCGGTACGACGCCGCCCTCGGGCACGGTCGCGAATTCGCCCTCTGAAGAGGCCGGCTTCGCTTTCATGTGGCACTCGCATAACGAGCGCGAGATCACCACGAACAATATTTTTCCGGGCGGAATGCTGATGATGATGCTCGTCGATTCACGCGAATTTGTAATCGACGAAACGAAATAGGGACAGGAGAACAGCGATGCGATCCAATATTTTCAAGGCAATCCTGGGCAAGTCCGGAATCGCGGCTGCCGTTCTCATGCTGGCGAGCGGCGTATCGCTCGCCCAGACGGTGGTGAACCT
>DATFUG010000141.1:0-2203 GCA_035261025.1 Steroidobacteraceae bacterium
GAGGTCCTGCGCATCGTGCGCGATCTCCTCGACGTACTCGGCCACCATTGCGGCCGGGAGCAGTGCGGTGGCGATGTCCGCGTGACGCTCGCGCAGGGCGGCGAGTTCACGGCGCCAGGATTCGTCCTGCCGCTCGGCCAGAGCCACGAGTTGCAGCAGCGCGTCGGTCACGCCCTTGCAGGCCGACAACACCACTGCCAGGCGCTGACCGGGCTGCGATTCGATGATGGCGGCAACGCGGCTGAAGCACTGGGCATCCGCCACGCTCGAACCGCCGAATTTGTGGACGACCCAGGGACTGGGATCTGGGGCACTCATGACCTGGGTACTTTCAGTAGAGAGCTAAAAAGCCGCAGCACTCTACTGGTGCCATGCCCTTCACTGCAAGGGCGGAACGCGCGGCCGAGCGCCTAATCCAGGCGTTTGCGGAAGCGGGACACGGCCAGTGCCAAAGCCAGCACCAGAAAGATGCATAACTTGAGCACCGGCTGCCACAGTGAGCCCAGCGAGGCTCCGCGCAGGATCACGCCGCGCAGAATCTCGATGAAATGCGTCAGCGGCAGCACCTGGGCCAGGTACTGGACGGTCCGGGGCATGCCCTCGAAGGGAAAGGCGAATCCGGACAGCAGGATGGAGGGCAGGAGTGTGAAGAAGCCCAGCTGCATGGCCTGGAATTGCGTCGTGGCGACGGTGGAGATGACGAGTCCCAGGCCGAGCGTCGCGGCGATGAACAGGCAGGCGCCCAGGTACAGATCCGTGAGGCTCCCATTGATCGGCACGTCGAACAACAGCACGCCCAGCAGCAGCACGAGCGTGGTCTGCACCAGCCCCACCCCCACGTAGGGCAACAATTTGCCGATCATGAGTTCCGCCGAGCGCACCGGTGTAGTGATCAGCAATTCCAGGTTGCCGCGCTCGCGTTCGCGCACCAGCGCGATCGCCGTGAAGACCACCATGGTCATGCTGAGAATCACGCCGATCAGCCCTGGCACCACCTGCACCGCCGTGCGCCGCTCGGGATTGAACTCGTTGAGCACTTCAATCGCCGGCGTGGCGCGCGATGGAACGCCACTCCTTCCCGGGAGCGGGGCGTCCTGGATCGCACGCACGGCAGTATCGACCCCGGGGCGCGTGCCATCGACGATCACCTGCGCTACGGCGCGCGTGCCATCGATCCGGCGCCGTTCGAAATCCGGCGGTATATACAGGCCGGCGTGCACTTCGCCAGTCTGGATCAGCCGCCGCAGTTCCTCGATGCCGGCCGGCCGTGCGACGAAGTCCACCACCTGGCTGGAAGCGATCTCCGCCACCAGTGAGCGCGAAGCCTGGGTCCGGGCCAGATCCACCACGCCGGTGCGCACATGGCGTACGTCGTAGTTGATGCCGTAGCCGAAGATCATCATCTGCAGGAGCGGGATGCCCACGATCATGGCCAGCGTCATCCGGTCGCGCGACATCTGGCGCAGTTCCTTGACCGCGACGGCGCGCATGCGAACCAGCGGCGCCGGTAGCATCAGTGGCGTCCCATGGTGGCGCCGACAAACACGTCTTCGAGGCTGGGCGCGGCCACGCGCACCGTCGCGTTCAGGCCCCGCGCGGCCAGCAGCGAGCGCACGCGGCCCACCGCGTCCGGCTCTTCAGGCGCAAGCAGCGCGTGCAGGCGCAAGCCGAGCTGCGCCAGCGAGCGCAGTGAATCGAGGTCGTGGAGCGCTGCGCGCGCGGCCGACACATCTTCGATTTCGATCTCGACCACCTTCAGCGGCAGATCGGCCATGAGCTGCTGCGGCGAGCCGTTGGCGACGATGCGCCCCAGATCCAGGATGGCCAGGCCGTGGCAACGCTCGGCCTCGTCCATGTAATGCGTCGATACCAGGATGGTGGTCCCCTGCGCCGTAAGTGCGAACAGGCTCTCCCAGAAATCGCGCCGGCTCTGCGGGTCGACGGCACTGGTCGGTTCATCCAGCATCAGCAGGGCGGGTTCGTGCAGCGTGGCCGCGGCCAGCGCCAGGCGCTGCCGCTGCCCGCCGCTCAGCGTTCCGGCGGGACGGGACTGGAATTCAATCAGGCGATACTGCTCCATCACCGCCGCGATGCGTTGCGCCGCGCGTTTCCTGCCCAGCGTGTAGACGGCGGCGAGGAAATCCAGGTTCTCGCGCGCGCTCAAGTCCTCCCACAGCGAGAAACGCTGCGTCATGTAACCGAT
>DATFUG010000142.1:0-3682 GCA_035261025.1 Steroidobacteraceae bacterium
GGCGCGCCGAACTACTTCTTTGTGAACATCCCCACCGCTCAGAAGGAGGATTTCCGCAA
The DNA here is from genome assembly GCA_035261025.1 of Steroidobacteraceae bacterium. Lineage (GTDB taxonomy): Bacteria > Pseudomonadota > Gammaproteobacteria > Steroidobacterales > Steroidobacteraceae > FEN-1191. The sequence continues at coordinate 60 of DATFUG010000142.1, forward strand.
TGCGCTGCTTGCCGCGGGCGCGCAACCGGAGCGCATGCTGCCCATGGTGCGCGGGCGCCTCGTCGCCATCAATGGTGAGAAGGTCAATCCGCGCCTGCCGCGCCCGACGATGCTGCGCGGCGGGCGGGGACGCCCGCGCGGCGACCCGGCCGATCGCGAGCAGAATCTCACCTGGGCGGCCGAGCTCGGCGACGACAACCACATCATCGCCGGACGTTGGTGGGGCCCGGCGGATTCAGGCAAGCCGCTGGTGTCGCTCGCCAGCGAGTTCCAGGAGTCCCTTGACCTCAAGCTCGGTGATCGGCTGCGCTTCGATGTTGCGGGCGAGCAGTTCGATGTGAGCGTCGCCAGTTTTCGGAAGGTAAAATGGGACAGCTTTCGGCCGAACTTCTTCATCATGTTTCCGCCCGGATTGCTCGATGGCACGGCGGGCAGCTACATGACGAGCGCGCTGTTCCAGCCGCGCTCCGCGGGGGCGCTCGCCGCGCTGGTGCGCCGGTTTCCGAGCGTCTCGATCTTCAACATCGGCGACCTGCTGGCACAGGTGCGCTCCGTCATCGACAAGGCCGTGACGGCGGTGCAGAGCGTGTTCATATTTACCCTGTTCGCCGGCCTCACGGTCCTGCTGGCGGCGGTGCAGGCCAGCCGCGACGAGCGCCGCTACGAGACGGCTATCCTGCGGGTGCTGGGGGCCGGGCGCGCGATGCTGCTGCGCTCCAGCTTCGCGGAATTTGCCGTCATGGGATTGCTGGCCGGCCTGCTCGCCGCCTGCGGCGCCGCCCTCGGCGGGTACTTGCTGGCGCGGCAACTGGACCTGCACTACAGGTTCGATGGATTGATGTGGTGCGCCGGAGTCCTGTGCACCACGCTGCTGGTCGGGGCCAGTGGCTGGCTGGCGACGCGGCCGGTGCTTAATCACCCGCCGCGCACGGTGCTGGACTAGGAGTTGAGGCGCCCGGACGCGCTCGCGCCTGCCGCGCTTCAGTGAGCTACGGCGAGGGTGATCCAGGCCTGCGGTTCAATCTCGCTGCGCGCCGTCATGCCTTCGATGGCGAACTGGTAAAGGCCGGGACCGAGCGCGGAATCATTGAACGAGAGCCGTAGATCGCCGTTCGAGTCGCGCAACATATAGTTGAGCACCGCCACCCGGCCCTGGTCCTTCCGGTCAATGGTGACGCGGAAGGCGGTGTACTTCGACCAGGACATGTCGATCTTCAGGTCGGCCATCTGGGCGGGGCCGCCGCCCAGGGTCACCGCGGCGCGCTGCGACGGTGCCGTGCGGCTGGGCATGAGCCTGACGGTACGTGTGCTGGTGGCCGGATCCACCGGCTGTTCGGCGACGCGGCTCTGCAGTTGATGGATGGTGGCTTCGCGCGCGGACAGCTTGCCGCCCATCACGGCCGCGAAGATCAGGGTGATGAAGGCGATGCTGGCCACGGCAATCAGGGCCGTCGGCTTCTGCCACCAGCTCTGCGCCTTCTCGTCCCAGGGAAGCGCAACACCGCCGGCCTCGAGCAGCCGCAGGCCTGCGTGCACGCGTTCGGGCAGGCCGAGTTCATCGATCAGTTCCGGGTGCTGCAGGCAGTAGCGCTCGAACTCCTGCGCGCCGCGCAGCGGCAGGCGGCCGGAAATGTAGCGCTCCGCAATCTGGTTGCGAACGATGAAGTCACGATCCATGGGCATCGTCGGCACCGGCATCGCCAGCGGCGCAGCTGGTGCGGGAGGCGCGGCGCCCGAGCCCCTGGAGGGCGGAGGCGTAATTAACGGCGCTGTGCGCATGGGGTTAGGATATGCCATTCGGCCGGGCCAGAGAGTATCGTGCCTCTCAGTGCCCGCCGGTGCACGGGAGTGGGCTCACAGTTCCGGCGAGCCGCTGTGAACTGCGTCGCACTTTGATCTTCAATTCGAGGACGCACTCATGGGTTCACGGATGAGTTTGCAGTTCATCGTCCTGGTATTGCCGGCGATCTGTGCCGCGCAGCCGGACGAATCCGCGCTGACCATCTACAGCTCGCAACAGCCGGGCGCCATCGCCGCGGAATTTTATCGTCCGGTGCCGGGCGCTCCGCTGCCCGCCGCCACTTCCGTGCCCGGTTATGCGATGGTCCGGCAGGACCGGGACGTGCAGCTGGCCTCCGGACGTTCGAGCCTGCGCTTCAGCGACGTTGCCGGGCTCATCGATCCGACGACCGTGACTTTCACGGTGCCGGCGAATGCGGGCGTACGCGTGCTGGAACAGAACTTCCAGTTTGACCTGGTCAGCACGCCAAAGCTGCTGTTGCGCTACCTGGATCGCCCCATCACGGTCGAGCGCAACGTCGGCAATGAGAGCGCGAGCGTGGCGGGCACGCTGCTCTCGGCGGTGGACGGACTGGTGCTGCGCAGCGCGGACGGCACGGTCCATGCCCTGAACAGTTATTCGGCCGTGAATTTCCCCGATTTGCCCGGCGGCCTGATTACGCGGCCCACGCTGGTGTGGGAGCTGCAATCGCCGGTCGGCGGTACGCAGCGCGCGCGCGTCACTTACCAGACCAGCGGCATCACCTGGTGGGCGGACTACAACGTGGTATTCAGCGAAGGGCGCGCCGCCAACACCGGCCTGCTGGATTTGTCCGCCTGGGTGAGCGTGATCAATCAGTCCGGCGCCACCTACAAGGATGCGCGCCTGAAACTGGTCGCCGGGGACGTCAATCGCGTGCAGCCGCGCCGGCCGCGCCCAATGGTCGCGATGTCATTGACGAGGGCAAAGGGCGGGGAAGACGGCTTCGCCGAGAAAGCCTTCGATGAGTTTCACCTCTATACGCTGGGGCGCACCACCACGCTGGCGGACAACTCCACCAAGCAGCTCGAGCTCTTCGATCAGGCGCGGCAGATCCCGGCCCGGCGCCTGCTGATCTACGATGCGATGGGTGCCACGGCCTCTGGCCAGCCCTACACGGAGCGTGATCCGGGCTACGCCGCCAATACCAGGGTGGACGCCTACGTCGAGTTTCGCAACGACGCGGCTTCGGGCCTCGGCGTGCCGCTACCCGCCGGCCGCGTGCGCGTGTCGAAACTGGACAGCGCGGATGGGAGCCTGGAGTTCATCGGCGAAGACGTGATCGGTCACACGCCGAAGGACGAGACGGTGCGCCTGAAGCTCGGCAGCGCCTTCGATGTGGTCGGTGAGCGGCGGCAGGTGGATTTCGCCGTCGATACGCACGCCCGCTGGGTGGAGGAAGAGATCGAGATCAAGCTGCGCAACCACAAATCACAGGATGTGGAAGTCCAGGTGCGCGAAGCGATGTACCGCTGGAGCAAGTGGCAGGTGCTGACGCATTCGCACGAGTTCAGCAAGGACAGCGCGCAACTCATATACTTCAAAGTCACGGTGCCGAAGGATGGGGAGAGTGTGGTCCGGTACCGGGTTCATTACAGCTGGTAAGCCCATGGGCGAGAACAAGGACGAAAAGGACGGCGACAAGGACGGCGGGAAACCTGACCGTCCCGGCGCCGTGCAGCATGACGCGCGCGGCAACGCCGTATGGCAGTGGGCGGTGGAATCGGGCCGTCATGCGATCGAGAACACCACGCATCTGCTGCGGCGCCTCGAAGTGCCCGGCCTGAAGCTCGAGGACGATCCG
>DATFUG010000143.1:0-4671 GCA_035261025.1 Steroidobacteraceae bacterium
CATCATCCCGGCCAGGAACGCGCCCAGCGCCATGGACAGCCCGACCCGCTGCGTAATCCAGGCGCAGCTCAGCACCACCAGCAGCACGGTCAGGGTGAACAGCTCGCGCAGCCGGCTGTGAGCGATTTCGTAGAACAGCGGTCGCAGGAGCCAGCGCCCGATCGCCAGCACCACCACCAGCGCCAGCAACCCTTCCACCGCGAGACTCACCATGCTCGCGCCGGAGAACGCGCCGCCGCCCTTGGCCAGCGCTGTCGCCAACGCCAGCAGCGGCACCACAGCGAGATCCTGGAACAGCAGTACCGCAAAGGCCAGGCGGCCGTGCGTACGATTGAGTTCCGACTGCTCGGTAAGCTGCTGCAGCACGATCGCGGTCGAACTCATCGCCACCGCGCCACCGGCCACCAGTGCCGCCGCCCAGCCCACGCCCAGCATGCGCAGCACGCCCGCCCCCGCCAGCCCTACGACCAGCACCTGGGCGAGGCCGAGGCCGAAGACCTCGCGTCGCATCGCCACCATGCGTGGCCAGGAAAAATCCAGTCCCAGCGTAAACAGCAGGAACACGACGCCGATCTCGGCCAGCGCCCGCGTGGCCGGCCCTGCGGGCAGCAGGCCAAAGGCCAGGGGGCCGAGCAGCAAACCGACCACGAGGTAACCGAGTATCGGCGGCAGGCCCTGGCGGCGAGCCACGGCGACAACCACCACCGAGGCGAACAGCAGTACCAGCACCTGGCTCAGGAGTGGCGCAGACATGGCGCCAAGTTAAGCGCGGCCCCGCGCCTTGTCCAACCGGTCAGGCCGGACGGTCTCCCGCGTGGGTCAGCGTGGTTCCATCGTGACGGTGGCGTCGTGCTGGTCGAAGCCCTGCAGGGCACGGCGGTAGGCGGTGATCACCAGCCGTTCGGCCGCCTTGTCGGCCCGCGGCGCCAGCAGCATGCGCAGCAGCACATCCGCGCCGGGCCGGTTTGGCTCGTCCACCAGCACCTGTTCAATATACCGGGCCAGGCGGGAATTCATTTCATTGACGAAGCGCAGGCGCGCGCCATCCTGTACCTGCTCGGCGTTGGTGCCGTAGGTCGTGCGCGCTTCAATACTCAATTCGTGCACCAGCAGCGCGAGCAGGCGCGCCTGGCCAGCGGGCTCGAGCTCGGTGAAGTATTCAATTTCCGACTGCAGGTTCACGGCGCACTCAGGTCGATCGGAAAGAAATCCAGGCGCTTGGTCACCTCGGCCGTCCCGACATCCTTGGCCTCGAAGCGGAACAGGCGCACACGCGCGACAATCTTGCGCTCCAGGTCCGGGTCGCCGAGTTCGCTGCTGACCACGTGGCAGTCAGTGACCTCGCCGGCCGGTGAGATCGTCAGCTGCAGCACCAGCTTGCCCTGCAGATCGGCGCGTTCGCGCAGGGCACGTCCGTACAGCGAGTAGATCGCCCCCTTGTTGCGATCGAACATCAACGCGATCTCTTCCGAGCTGCGCGCCGCCTTGCCACCCCCCCCATTGCGGGTGACGCCGCTCTGCCCAGCCGAGGCGATGCGTGAACTGACGGCGGTGGCGTTGTGATCGGACAGTGCTCCGGCACCGGAACCGAAGCCGCGGCTGGCGTTCGCCGTGACGATGCCCGCCGAGCCGGTGCCCACCTTGGAGGCAATCAGCGAGCGCTCCGAGCGCGCGTCCTGGCTCACCGCCGCGGTGAGCTGGCGATTCTGCAGCGCCGTGGTGTCGAGCTGGTCGCGCAGATCGGCGAGCTCATCCTTGATGGCGCGCATCGCCGCGGAATTTGCCATCTTCTTGCGCGTGTCGACCGGCTTGGGGACCGGTTGCGGCTCGACCTTGGGTTTCTCTTTGGGCTGCTCCACGGGCTTCGGCGGCGGCGGCTTCGGCCGCTCCTGCTCCATCAGGCGTGCGAGCCGCGGCGGCACCGCCTCTTCCGCGCTGACCGCGCGCTTGGGCAGGTGTATGAAGGGCAATATCAGGCCGACGATCAGCACCGCTCCCAGGCCGAAGCGCAGGAAGCGGCGAAAACGCCGCTGCTCTTCCGGGTCGACATCCCAGGGCAGATCGAACGTGCGGTAGTACTGCGTCAGCTGCACCTGATGGGTCTCCGCTCTAGATCTTCTTCCGCAACTGGTCCATGTTCACCGCCTTTTCCTTCTGCACCAGCGCGAAGGAGAGGCGGCCATAATCGGCGTCCGTACAGGTGGTCATCACCTTCTTCAGCACGGCATAGGGCGTGCTCTTGTCCGCCATCACGGTGATCTCACGCGCGGCGATGGTCTTCTCCGTCATCACTTGCCCGATCAGCGACGGGCGCTTGAGGGCCACGCGGAGCGGGGCGATGATGTTGCCCGCCGTGTTGCGCACCTCATCGAGGCTGGCAATGCGCTCGCCCTGCACGAACAGATCGTCCCGCGTAAGCATCACGACCACGGTCTCACGCGGCCGCTGTTCGGAGATCGACTGCGGTATGTCGATGCCCTTGCTGTTCTGCACGACTTCGACTTCGGTCGAATACACGAGCAGGAAGGACACCATGACGCTCAGGATGTCGATCATCGGAATCAGGTTCAGCTCGGCGTCCGCCTTGTTGCGCACCTGGTGCAGCAGCATGCGCCGCGCGCGATTGGACATGCTCATGGCGCGGCTCCCGCGTTGCCCACCGGCACCGGGGCATCGCCGATCGACACTTCGGGGAACAGTTCGGCTTGCTGGGTACTGAGCCCGGCGTTGACCTCCACGACACGCGTCCGGTCCATCACCTGCACGAGCGTGTCGTAGGGAGTCTGCGGCTCGAGCAGGATGGTCGCTTCGGTCTTGTCGGGGTAACGCGATTTCACAAATTTCAGGTACTCGGTCAGGCCGTCAAGGTCGTACCCCTTGGGAGTATTCGGGAGCGTGCGGAGCGGTCCGGTACCACGGTCGGCAACCACCAGCCGATCGTCGCGGATGATGATCTCGAGGTTCAGCCCCTTGGGCAGCTCGGGGAAGGTGGCGGCATTCGACGGCAGTCGGAGGTCGAGCACCACGGTGCGTGAAAAGATGGCCGTCATCAGCAGAAAGGTCACCAGCACGGTAAAGATGTCGATCATCGACACCAGTGTCAGTTCCGAGGGCCGGCGCTGCCGGCGCAGCACTTTTCTCAGGGCTTGGGAGCGACGCATGCGCGTTCTCGCTTGCGGTTGCCGGGAGGCTTCAGGCCGCCGCCCTGCTGCGTTCGGTCACGGCATTGAGAAATTTCACCGAGGCCATTTCCAGGCTGTCGATGAGCTCGGTGGTCTTGGTCTGCAGCACCGCGTGAATCACCAGCAGCGGCACCGCCGTCATCAGGCCGAAGGCCGTACAGTTCATGGCGACCGAAATGCTGGCCGACAGCAGGTTGGCCTTGTCCGCCGGATTGACCGTGGCCACGGCCGCGAAGGCGTTGATCAGGCCCACCACGGTGCCGAGCAGGCCCAGCAGGGTCGCCAGGTTGGCGAAGGTCGCCAGGTAGTGGGTGCGCTTCTCAAGCCTCGGCACGACGTCCATCAGGCTCTCCTCCATCGCCTTCTCGACATCGTCGCGTCTGCTGGAGGAACTGATGCGCGCGAGACCATAGCTGAGGATCTGGCCGATCACCGCGTTGGATTTTGACGTGACCTGTACCGCGCCCTTGAAGTTGCCCTGCGCAAGGAGCGGTGCAATCTCGTTCCACAGTCCGCGATTGCGCACCGAGGTTTGCGTGAGCACGACGTAGCGCTCGATTGCGATGGCCGCGCCGATGACCAGTACCACCGCAATCGGGTACATCATCGCGCCGCCGCCCTGGAAAAAACGAATAATCATGCTAAAGAATTGCATCATCAGACTCCCATGCCTGAATCCATCCACGAAATTAAAGACTTAGGTCGTACCATTGCCGAGACCTACTTCTCATCCCCGGCGGGCAGTGTAGTCGCCGACCCGGCCGCTGGTGCCGCCGCCGGCGCCACGGGCGCCGGCGGCGGCACCGCAGCGTCGGGCTGCAGGGCCGCGAAATAACGGTTCTGCCGGCGAAACACCTCGCGATCCACCGGCGCAAGCATCTCGTCGAGCAGGCTCTTGGGTGGCCGTCCCGCGAATTCGCCCAGATCCGGCTTCTTCCAGGGCACGATGTACATCACGTTGGGCAGTTCGCGGTTGCCTGTGATCTGCGTCGCATCGAGCTGGATCTGGTCGCGCAATGGCGACACGCCGCGCCCAGAGCGGAGAGCGCCGCCCGCCGGAGGCTTCGCGCCGGGCTTCGCTGGCGCAGCCGGTGCCCTGGATGCCGCCGGCCTGGCCGGTGCGGGCGCTACCGCCCCGGCTACGGGCTTGGCGTCCGCGCTTGAGGTGTTTACCGCGGGTTCCAGATCCTCCGCCTGCCCGACGGCACCGGTGGCGAGGAGCAGGACAGTCAGCAATGGCTTCATTTGGTGTCTCCACTCACGACTGGTGCGGGCGCGTTCGCAGGGGCAGGCTCACTCGCCGGCGCAGGAGCTTTGACTCCCGTACGGTGTCGCACTTCGGCGATCCAGCCGCTCACGGGCTTGTCCTCGCCACTGAGCTGCCGATACTGCTCCATTTCGGCAAGCGCCGCGGCCGGCTCACCCAGATACAGATCGAGCAGCACACCCAGGTTGCGATGCGCCGGTGCATAGGCAGCGTCGGCAGCAA